>CAYXFI010000299.1:0-5269 GCA_964464205.1 uncultured Cytophagia bacterium | reverse complement strand
GGGCACGACTGTTGCAAATCGGAATTTCCGGAGGGAAACTCGAGTGTCTTCGCGCCGAGATGCGGGCCTGGAAGACCGTGGGCCGAGCGGCGGGACGGCAGGTCTTTCCCACCGGTAGGTCAAAAAGATCGGGAAATCCCGAAAAATTGCTTGCATTTTAGCAGGTGAACGGCTATCTTTGGCGCAACATTTTTGGATTGAATGGGATTCACCGCGGGTTTCTAAGGGATGAGTCAACGAGCGCACAATAACGATGTCTTCCGGCTGGCTCCCGCGGCAGCGGCCGCGGCGGAGTACGTGCGCTCGGCCATCCTCTCGCTCGCATCTTTCCTGCTCCTGCTTAGCATCATTATTCTCCTGCCCCTTTTGCTGGGCTTGATTTCTGGCCTACGAATTAGCCACTGAAAAGACGCAGCGCCAGAGATCAGCCCAGACCTCAAAGACATTCCCCAACAAACAACACTCTCCAAGACAGACCCCAGGCTAAGATCTCTGGCGCAGGCGTAGCGCATTCGTTGGTTCGTTCGTAGGCACCGGCCCTCGGGTGCAGGTCGTTGCCAGGGAGGCGCCGAATGCGAAGCGACGTGGTCAAACGCGGAGTGGAACGAGCTCCCCACCGTAGCCTGCTGAGGGCCACGGGCCTGCGGGACGAGGACTTCGACAAGCCCTTCATCGCGGTGGCGAACTCCTTCTGCGAGGTCGTCCCCGGCCACGTGCACTTGCGAGAGATCGCCGAGGCCGTCAAACAGGGAATTCGCGAGGCAGGAGGGGTGCCTTTCGAATTCAACACGATCGCCGTGGACGACGGCATCGCGATGGGCCACGAGGGCATGCGCTACTCATTGCCCAGCCGCGAGCTCATCGCCGACAGCGTGGAGACCATGGTGCGTGCCCACGCTTTCGACGGCCTGGTGTGCATCCCCAATTGTGACAAGATCGTGCCGGGGATGATCATGGGAGCCCTGCGCGTGGATATCCCGACGGTCTTCGTGAGCGGTGGGCCGATGCGCGCAGGCCGGATGCCCGACGGTTCGGCCATTGATCTGATCACCGTCTTCGAGGCCGTCGGGCAGGTGACGCGCCGGGCCATGTCGGAGGAGGAGCTGTTGGAGATCGAGCGGCTCGCCTGCCCCGGCTGCGGCTCCTGCGCTGGGTTGTTCACCGCCAACTCGATGAACTGCTTGATGGAGGCGCTGGGCATCGCTCTGCCGGGAAATGGGACGATCCTGGCCGACACGCAGGAGAGGCGGGAACTCGCCCGCGCGGCGGGCCGCCGGGCCGTGGAGCTGGTGCGCGAGGGAGTGACCCTCCGTCAAATCGTCACCGAGGAGGCGGTGGACAACGCCTTCGCGCTGGATTTCTCGATGGGCGGTTCCACCAACACGGTGCTGCACCTGCTGGCCATTGCCCGGGAAGCGGGCATCGAGTATCCCCTCGAACGGGTGGATGAGATCTCGCGGCGCATCCCTCATCTCTGCAAGATCGCGCCGTCCTCGCAATTTCACATGGAGGACCTCGGCCGGGTAGGTGGGATTCCAGTGCTGCTGCGCGAGCTCCTGAGCGTGGAAGGTGCTCTCCACGCGGATGCACCGACCGTGTCGGGGAGACCACTGCGGCAGGTCGTGGCTTCCGCGCCGGAGCCGGACGGCGACGTGGTGCGGACCGCGAGGGATCCGTACGCGTCGGATGGTGGCCTGGCGGTCCTGTGGGGCAACCTGGCCCCCGCGGGCGCCGTGGTGAAGACGGCCGCCGTCGTTCCGGGGATGATGCGCTTTCGCGGGAAGGCGAGGGTGTTCGATTCGGAGGAAGAGGCCAACCGGGCGATCCTGTCGGGGCAGATTCGGGCCGGAGACGTGGTGGTGATCCGCTACGAAGGGCCCCAGGGTGGTCCGGGGATGCGAGAGATGCTCGCACCGACATCCAACATCATCGGTATGGGCCTGGACGAATCCGTGGCCCTGATCACGGATGGCCGCTTTTCGGGTGGTACGCGTGGGGCCTGCATCGGCCACGTTTCGCCCGAGGCCGCGGCCGGGGGACCGATTGCGTTCGTACAGGACGGCGATACCGTGGAGATCGATATCCCGGCGCGGAGGCTCGAGCTGCTCGTCGAGGAGCGTGAGCTGGCGCGGCGGAAGGCTGAGTGGGGGGGACCGAAGAGGCGTGAACTGCGCCGCTGGCTTGCTCGCTACGCAGCGATGGTCACTTCGGCCAACGAGGGAGCTGTGTTGAAAGCGCCGGACCGGAACGGGAGAATGGAGGCATGACCATGGGCGCTGAAATCGAAGCGAGGATCGGACGCAGCGACGTCTGGACCGCGACGCAGGGGCACGGACCCGCGGAAGAGCTGGAGCCCGCGTACGACGTGAGCGGAAACGAGATTCTCGTGCGCGCTCTGTACGAGCGCGGCGCCAGGACGATTTTCGGCATCCCCGGCGGAGCCGTGCTCGGGCTCGCCGATGCGGTGGGCAGATTCGGCAAACTTCGCTGGATCTTGACTAAGCACGAGCAGGGCGCCACCCACGCCGCCGACGGCTATGCCCGCTACAGCGGCCGCGTAGCCGTGGTGCTAGTGACGAGCGGCCCCGGCTCCACCAACACCGTGACGGGGATCGCCACCGCCTACATGGACTCCAGTCCGCTGGTCGTCCTCACCGGTCAGGTACCCTTGCCCATGGTCGGAAACGACGCTTTCCAGGAAGTGGACACGATCGGGGTCACGCGTCCCATCACCAAGCACAGCTTCCTGCTACGCAATCCCGCCGAGATCGCGGACGTGGTCCGCAAGGCTTTCTACATCGCGGGCTCGGGTCGGAGAGGGCCCGTGGTGATCGACATGCCGAAAGACGTGATGGCCGGCCGTAGCGACTACACGCCCGGAGAACAGGTGGTGGTGCGCGGTTACAAGCCCAAGATTTTCGGTCACGCCCATCAGATCTCGCGGGCGGCGGAACGGATCTCGCGGTCGCGGCGACCGGTGCTGTACATCGGCGGAGGTGTGGTGGCCTCGGAGGCGAGCGAGCTGGTTCGTCGACTGGCGATGGAGAACGACATCCCGGTCACCAGCACGCTGATGGGCCTCGGTTCTTTTCCCACCGATCATCCCCTCTGGCTGGGCATGCTGGGAATGCACGGCACCTGGGCGGCCAACATGGCCATCCAGGCTGCCGATCTGATCATTGCGGTGGGGGCGCGCTTCGACGACCGGGTCACCGGGCGCGTCTCCGATTTTGCCCCCGAAGCCGACATCATCCACATCGACATCGACTCGAGCGTGATCGGCCGGAACGTTCGGGTGGACATCCCGATTGTCGGCGATGCCAAACACGTCCTCACCGACATGGTGCCGCTGGTGAAGCATCCGGACACGTGCGAGTGGCTGGAGCAGATCGAGCGTTGGCGCCGGGAGCATCCCCTGCGCTACGACCGGGACAGCGAGGCGGTGAAGCCCCAGTACATCATCGAGAAGCTGGGCGAGATGACCGACGGCGACGCCGTGATCGTCACCGATGTGGGGCAGCACCAAATGTGGGCGGCGCAGTTCTACCGGTTCCGTCACCCGCGGACCATCATCACGTCCGGTGGCCTCGGCACGATGGGCTTCGGCTTGCCCGCCTCTCTCGGGGTGGCGATCGCAATGGACGACGGGGCTCCGCGGCGGCCAGTAGTTGCCATCGTGGGAGACGGCGGCTTTCAGATGACGATGGAGGAGCTCATCACCGCCGCCGCCTACCAGGTGCCTTTGAAGGTGTTCGTCATCAACAATGGCTACTTGGGGATGGTGCGGCAGTGGCAGGAGTTGTTCTTCGGCAAACGGTACACGGCGAGCGTGCTGGCCAAAGCCAATCCCGACTTGGCTCGCGTCGCCGAGAGCATGGGGGCGGTGGGGATCCAGGTGAGTCGCCGGAGCGAGGTGGTGCCCGCCATCGAGCGCGCACTGGCCGTGGACGATGGGCCGGTGGTGATCGATTTCCGCGTGGATCCACATGAAAACGTGTTCCCCATGGTCCCGGCGGGCGCCGCGTTGCACGAGATGATCGAAGAACCGGCGTCGCAGGACTAACGCGGAGGTTTGCGCATGAGCGAAATGAGGGAGCACACGATCTCCGTGCTCGTGGAACAGACGTTCGACGCGCTGCCGCGAATCGCTGGACTCTTTAGCGGGCGCGGCTACCAGATCGACAGCATCAGCGTGGGTGAGGCGGAGGAGCCGGGCATGGCCCGGATGACCATCGTGACCCGCGGCGACGAAGCGGTGATCGAACAGATCACCAAACAGCTCAACAAGATCGTGAACGTGGTGAAGGTGACCGACCTCACCGACGAGCCATTCGTGGAGCGGGAACTGGCCTTGGTGAAGGTGACGGCCACCCAGAGTACACGCAATGAGATCATGCAGATTGTGAACATCTTCCGAGCGAAGATCGTGGACATCAGCCCGAAGACGTTGACGGTGGAGTGCACCGGAGGCCGCGCCAAGGTGCAGGCGATCATCGGGATGCTGCGGCCCTTCGGGATCCGCGAGATCTCGCGCACCGGCAGCGTGGCGCTGAAACGGGAATTCCGCGGCGAGACTTGATTCCGAGCTGGGCGAGTCACTGCGGTATCGGTGGACAACCCGTAGAGGACGGGAGGGACGATGCGAATCTGGTACGACAAGGACGCTGATCTCGGTGCGCTGCAGGGCAAGACTGTAGCGATTCTGGGTTTTGGAAGCCAGGGACACGCGCACGCTCTGAACCTGCACGACAGCGGGGTGAAGGTGGTCGTGGGTGTCCGACCGGACGGAGCGTCGTGGGCAAAGGTGAAGAATGCCGGCCTCGAAGCCGCCCCCATCGCCGAAGCTGTGGCCCGGGCGGACGTGACGATGGTGCTGATCCCGGATCAGCACCAGCCGCAGGTGTACGAGACCGACATTGCCCCGCACCTCCGAGACGGTTCGGCCCTGGCGTTCGCCCACGGCTTCAACATCCACTTCGGCCAGATCAAACCGCCCGCTACCGTGGACGTGTTCATGGTCGCGCCGAAGAGCCCCGGGCACCTGGTGCGCAAGCTGTACACCGAGGGACGCGGTACGCCCTGTCTGCTTGCCGTGCAGCAGGATGCCACCGGGCAGGCGCAGCAGATTGCTCTGGCCTACGCGAAGGCCCTTGGCGGCACCCGTGCCGGAGTGATGGAGACGACCTTCGCCGAGGAGACGGAGACGGACCTCTTCGGGGAACAGGCGGTGCTCTGTGGCGGGGTGTCGGAATTGGTGCGTGCAGGCTTC
>CAYXFI010000298.1:0-5280 GCA_964464205.1 uncultured Cytophagia bacterium | reverse complement strand
TCGCTCGTACGGCTTCGCCATCCCGGAGAATATCAACCGGCAGACCCGCGCGGACTCGGCACGGCTGGCCCGCGAGAGACCGAATGCGCGCCTCGGACAACTGGCCGTTCGCCCAGGCGATGTCCACCTCAAATCCGTCCCGGGCGCGCAAACCCGTCACTTTGCCCTCCCGCCAAACGCTCGGCAAAGCCGGCAACAAGCGGATTTCACCCTCCTGGCTCTGGAGCAGCATTTCGGCGATCCCGGCCGTCGCGCCGAAATTCCCGTCGATCTGGAACGGCGGGTGTGCATCGAACAGATTCGGATACACGCCACCGCGCCACTCTCCGGGCTCCACGATCCGTAGCAGTTTTTTCAACAGGCGAAACGCGTGGTCCCCGTCGCCCTGCCGCGCCCACATGCTGATCTTCCACGCAAGACTCCAGCCTGTGCCCCCGTCGCCCCGAATCTCGAGCGAGCGACGCACCGCTTCGAAGAGCTCCGGAATGCGACGCCGTGTGATCTGTCTGCCAGGGTGGAAACCGACCAGGTGCGACATGTGGCGATGGTGAGGGTCCTCATCCTGCCATTCCTTCCACCATTCCAGCAGGCGACCGTCCCGGCCAATCTGCGACGGGTAGAGGCGATCTCGGGCACGAACCAGCGAGTCCCGAAAGGCCCGGTCAATCCCCAGGACCTGCGCCGCCTCAATGCAGTTCGTGAACAGGTCCCAGATCAGGGCCATGTCGGACGTGGTGGCGATGTTCACCGTGCATTTGGTGCCGTCCGGCAGAATGAACGCGTGCTCCGGTGACGTCGAGGGGGCGGTCACCAGGTGGCCCTGACCGTCGTCCACCAGCCAGTCGAGACAGAAGCGGGCGGCTCCCTTCATCAGCGGGTAGGCGGTCTGACGGAGAAATACCGTGTCCTGCGTGAAGGCGAAGTGCTCCCACAGGTGCTGGCACAGCCACACACCTCCCATCGGCCACATCGCCCAGCGGGGATCGCCGATGCCGTACTCGCCGGGCGGAGCCGTCTGCCGCCAGAGATCCGCGTTGTGGTGAGCGACCCAGCCGCGGCATCCGTAGTTGACCCTCGCAGTGCGAGCCCCGTTGTCGGCGAGGCCACGGATCAAATCGAACAGGGGCTCGTGGCACTCCGACAAGTTGCAAACCTCCGCAGGCCAGTAGTTCATCTCGGTGTTGATGTTGATCGTGTAGTTCGAGCTCCAGGGGGTCGGACCCACGGATTCCAGATCCCCTGTAGATTCGCTGGTTGCGAGCCGGGTCGTGAGCTGGCGATGAGCAAGTACCGCCCGTACTGGAAGAACGTGGCCACCAGCTCTGGATCGTCCGCACCCAGCTCGCGGACGCGACGGTCGGTTGAGAGGCGAGGCATGGGCGACGGCCCCAGGCCGAGCGTTACTCTGCCGAAAAGCGACCGATAGTCAGCCACGTGCCGACGGAGCAACGTTTCGTACGGCGTCTTACTGGTGTGGTCGAGAATGCGAAGGACCGGGACCCTGGGGTCCACGCCGGACGTCGCCGGGTTTTCCCGGTATCCGGCGAAGCTCGTGCCCGCCGCGAGCAGCAGCACCGCTCGGCTGGCTCCCTCGACGTGAAGGCCGTCACAGTCCAGCCGCACTGCGCCGTCCGTCTCGGCTACCCGAACGGCGCAGGCAAAGCGCATCCCTCCGTCGGGGCGGTACACCACCGGACGATCGATGCTGAAGTAGTTGGGCCCTACATGGGCGGGTGCTTTACCCAAAAGCAGGAGAACCTCGCCCTCTCGCTCGGTGCGGTACCGCAGTTTGCTGGTCAAACGCACGTGGAAGTCGAGGGGGGTGGGGCCAGCGGCTCGGAGGCCCAGCACCAGCACGCTGTCCGGGTAGGAGATGAACACTCGCCTTTCCACCCGCGTTTTGCCGATCTGGTACGTGATCCGGACCATCGCGGAATCGAGAGAAAGTTCCCGGCGGTATTTCCAGCCCCGGTCTCCGTGGTCGAAGACGATTTCGAGATCGGCCATCGGGAGGTAGGACTCGTTGTACGGTCCCTGCATCTCCCGGCACAGCTTCTCTGCCTCCTTGTACTTGCCCTCGAAGAGGAGTTGCCGCACCTTCGGCAGCACTTCTCTGGCGTGGGGATTGTTCCAGTCGCGCGGTCCGCCGGACCAGAGAGTGTCGTGGTTCAACTGGAAGCGTTCCTTCCCGACGCCACCGAAAACCATCGCGCCCAAGTAGCCGTTACCGAGCGGGAGCGCTTCGACCCAGCGCTCGGCGGGCCTGTTGTACCAGAGGCGGTACTCCGTGGCGCGGCTCGTGGTGGTGACCAAAAGTCCCAGTAGGGGCAGCGAGACAGCAATTCTTCGGCGGAGTTGCCGAAGGAGAGAATGCGTGAATCGCATCGGTTGCTCCCCTGCTGCAGCACTGCACAGGGCTACCGGTCTCGTGTACTCACTGGCCTGTACCAGCGATCGTGAAGGGCGTCCTTGTCCTCGCCAGCTTAACGCTACCCCCGGTGACAACTCGGTGAGTGGCTCAGCGCCGGTTCCCCTTTTCCGGTCACGCCAGCAAGCTTTAGGCACCGCAATTTAGGTCAAAACTGGTGCCGGCGCAAGTGCCGGTCAGCGAAAACTGCGCAGCGACAGCGACGTCAGAGACGCCGCACTCCCCCGCGATTAGGAGCGCGAAGTCTCCTGACCCTATTTCGGACTGCGAAGTCTCTGACTTCGCACGGCGTCGAAGACCCCGAAGGCCAGAAGGGAGCGCCCCCAAGGGACGTTAGAGCCGCTGCACCCGCCTCACCTCTGAGCACGAAGTCTCCGGGCAAAATGCGACGTCAGAGACGCCCCACTCCTTTAGCTCCGGAGTGCAAAGTCTCCCGACTTCGCAAAGGGGCGTCGAAGACGCAGTAGTTCCGCCTGATCTCCCAGGCGGGCGACGTCAGAGACGTCGCACTCCCTTTACCTCCGGAACTCCGGAGTGCGAAGTCTCCTGACCCCGCTCGGCGTCGAAGACGCCGAAGACCGTCGAGACCAGGGGCAACTGCCCGCCGAAAGCGACGTCAGAGACGTCGCACTCCACGCCGACCAGGAGTGCGAAGTCTCCTGACTTCGCGCGGCGTTGGAGACGCCAGGCGCTCTCGAGACCAGAAGTGAGGGTCGTAAAGCGGCGTCAGAGACGTCGCACTCCAAACAATCGCAATCCGTTTGTGTACGCCAGGCAAAATTCCTAACTTCGGCGCGTGGACTCGGTGAAGCTTGATTCACTCCTCAAACGAGAGGAGGGTCGCCATGTATCGTGGATTCGCATTCGTCCCGGCGATTTGCTTCCTCGCAACGGCACTGTTCGTTCCGGAGGGACCGATGAGAGCTGCGCAGACAGACCTGACGGTCAGGGTCGTCCCCACACCTCCCATCACCGGTGACAATCCCCACTACGTCGGCAACCGACCGCCTCTTGTGCCCAACCCGCTCATTAAGCTGCCCGTCGGCTCCGTGAAACCGCGCGGCTGGCTGCACCACCAACTGGAGCTGATGGCCGAAGGCTTCCCAGGACATCTCACCGAGATCAGCAAGTACTGCAAATTCGAGGGGAACGCCTGGGTCAGCCCCGACGGAAGAGGCGAACACGGTTGGGAGGAGGTCCCGTACTGGCTGCGCGGCTTCATCTCGCTGGGCTACCTCCTCGACGACCGGCGGGTAGTCTCCGAAGCCGAGAAATGGGTCCAAGGACTCCTCTCCAACCAGCGGCCCAACGGCTTCTTCGGTCCGCTGGCTAACTGGGAGCGGGCTCAGGTCTCGCACACCACAGCGCACGATATCTGGCCCAACATGGTCGCCCTGTATGTGCTCCGCACGTACTTCGAAGCCACGGGGGACCAGCGCGTGCTCGACGTGATGCGCCGCTACTTCCGCTGGCTCACCACTGTGCCCCTCGAGCTCTACCTCACCGGCACGTGGCAACACTGGCGCGGCGGAGACAACCTGCACCACATCTATTGGCTCTACAACCAGACTGGCGAAAAGTGGCTGCTCGACCTGGCTTTGGTCAACCACGACCAGACGGCGAGCTGGTCTTCGGGCATTCCCACCTGGCACGGGGTCAATCTGGCTCAGGGATTCCGCGAACCGGCGCAGTTCTACCAGCAGATCGCTGATCCCAGGTACCTCAAAGCTACCGAGCGCAACTACCACGCATTCATGGACGAGTATGGACAGGTGCCGGGCGGGATGTTCGGCGCGGATGAAAACGCACGTCCCGGCTACGTCGGGCCACGGCAGGGAGCCGAAACCTGCACGATGGTCGAGTTCATGCACAGCGACGAGATCCTCCTCTCGATCACCGGAGACGCGTTCTGGGCCGACCACTGCGAGAACGTCGCGTTCAATTCGCTCCCCGCGGCGGTCACGCCCGACTACAAAGGACTCCACTACCTGACCGCACCGAACATGGTGCAGCTCGACCGAAAGAGCAAAGCGCCCCTGTTCGACAACGGCGGCGACATGCTTTCCTACAGTCCGTGGAAGTACCGCTGCTGCCAGCACAACGTGAGTTTCGGCTGGCCCTACTTCACCGAGCATTTGTGGATGGCCACCCGGGACCGAGGACTCGCCGCCGTGCTGTACGCTCCGTGCGAAGTGAACGCCCGAGTGGCGAACGGAGCCCAGATTCACATCACCGAGAAGACCGACTACCCGTTCGAACCGAAGATGGAACTCCGCGTCGATCTCAAAGGGACCGCCGAGTTCCCGCTGTACCTGAGGGTTCCGGGCTGGGCCGTCGGTGTGGAGCTGTCGATCAACGGCCAGCGGGTGAACGCCCCGGCAGTGCCCGGCCAGTGGCTCGTGGTTACGCGGGAGTGGAAAGCGGGCGATCGCGTGAGCCTGGCCTTCGGCGTCCGGCTCATCGTCGAGAAATGGGAAAAGAACCGCAATTCCATTTCGGTGCGACGCGGGCCCTTGTACTACTCGCTACGAATCGAGGAACGTTGGGAACGCTACGGCGGCACGGACGAATGGCCCGCCTACGAGGTATTCCCCACGACCCCGTGGAACTACGCCTTGGTGCTGAATCCGGACGAACCCGACAAGTACTTGAAAGTCCGCCTCAAATCCGGGCCGATTGCGGCACAGCCTTTTACCCAGGAGGCGGCGCCCATTGAGATCGTCGCGGAGGCGCGGCGCGTGGCGGACTGGAAGCTCGAGGAGAACGGTCTGATCGGCCCGGTTCCGGCGAGTCCTCTCACGTTGAAAACGCCGGTGGAGGAGGTCCGTCTGATTCCAATGGGTTGTGCGAGG
>CAYXFI010000297.1:0-5297 GCA_964464205.1 uncultured Cytophagia bacterium | reverse complement strand
GAGAGCCCTGCGCAGGCAACTGCCAGTCTACAGCTTTGCTCTTGTGATGCGGGAAGACTCCCCGACTAGATGGGCGACCAGGGAATCAACCACCCCGCCCAAGATGATTATCGTGTACCGCCGGAGACCGGATACCACGTTCGTGGCGGGAAAGGTGTGCTACTACGCAGACGGGACGCCAGTGCCTGGAGTGACCATCACCGTTCACTGTTCCACCACGGTGGTTTGCGACTCCACGGACGAATCCGGGGACTACTCCGTGGCCATTGAGGCGATGAAGGAGGTGGCGCAGGTGATGGCCAGCAAGCCTCCCGGATCCGATGTGCCGCCACTGACAATCCTGGCCTACGACGCCGCACTGGTGGCCAGGGCGGCCATCGGTTTGACGGAATTCTCACCTTATCAGTGGATCGCCGCCGACGTGGACCTGGACGGAAGAGTTCTGCACTTCGATGCCTCCCTCATTGCGCACTACGCGGTGGGTGTGAACGTGCCCTACACCTCCTGCGTGGGGTGCTGGAGATTTCTGCCGGAAGCGCACACCGTCTTTTTGAGTCCGCAGGTTGTCGACACACTCGACTTCACCGCAGTTCTGCTGGGCAATGTACATGGCGGCTGGCATCCGCTCAGGAAAACCGGTGAGCCCGCTCCTCTCGTGAGCGTGCGCGTGGACGTTGAGAGCGACAGCGACACGGTCCGCGTGGTGTGGTCTCTCGTGCGGCCGAAACAAGTCGACGCTTTCGACATCTGCGTTCGCTACGATGCAGAGAAGCTTCAATACCTGGAGACGCGTTTCCTGGACGATCCGGAGGGTTCATTCCGCATGTTAGACAACGCCGACGGCAAAACGGTCCGGGTGGCTTGCTTCTCGCCGTATCCGGCGGAGGCTGAAGGCGATTTCGCGGAGATGCGTTTTTTGAAGCGGAGGTGTGACCAGCTGCCGCAGCCCGCGTCGCCCTTTGAATTCGTCTACTTCGTGTTGAACGATAGGGTCTACAGAAACCTCACGCCTACTTCGGTTCCGAAGAATGTTCGAACCGCAGTCGCACCTGCGGTCTACCTGGGCTACCCCAATCCGTTCAATTCCGCGGTCGCATTCAAGATCGTGGCGGACGGACCGGCGCTTCTGCGGGGGCACGTGTACGACGTGAGCGGCAGGAAAGTGCGGTCCATCGAAACCTACTTCAGCGAGCCGGGAGAACATTTGTTCGTCTGGGACGGAAGGAACACTGAGGGACACCAGGTGCCAACGGGCGTGTACGTAATCGAGTTCGTGCTCGAAGGCCGTCGATTCGTGCGGAAAGTCGTGCTAGTCAGATGATAGCCCGGAAGAATGCTATTTCTTTCACAGTTCTTGTCCTGTCCATTGCAGTTACTCTGTCGGATGCAGTACCCGGTTGGGAGCAGAGTGACCGGCTGGGAACGGAGACTCCGCGAGAGATTGCGCGCACTGCAGCTTCCATCTACGCGAGCTCCGCGGACACCGTTGTGTCTGGGATGGTCAAGAGGGTTTGCGAGTTCGAATACAAGTCGGAGGGGTACTGCGAGGGCGACGCGTGGAGAATGCCGAGGTCTGGTGAGGTTGGCCACTCCTTCTTCTTCCCAAATGCTGGGGATTGGCGACTCTGCCTGGAAGTCGCGGTTGATTGTGAGTCAGATTCACCTCCGGAATTGACCCTGGTCGTGGACGGTTTGGAAACGACAACGTCTCGACTGGAAAATTGCAGGGACTTTGGTACTTACACCTACTACCTTGCCGTTCCAGCCGGAGTCCATCGGATTTCGTGGGCCTTCCGGAGGACGCGCAACGACCAGTCACTGACGCTTGGGGAGCTCACCCTCGTCGAAGACGATTTCTCGGACCATGTGTGGCTCCAGCGCTATGTGCCCGCGGTTCTGGATGCATTCGGCGATCGTGGCTGCTGCGACTGGGAAAACTGGAAGCTGCAGGTCCTCTTGCTCGGCCTGACAGACGCCTACGAGGTGCTGCGGTGGCCGGAAATCGTGGAATTTATTCGACAACGCGCCGAGTCATTGTTCGATTCGGACGGCAGTTTCACCGGCGATTTGAGCTCGGATTGGACCACGGTTGCCTATCTGCTGTACTGGCTGTTTCGGCAGACGGGAGATGAAAAGTATCGGCGTGCGCTCGCGCTCGGCGCGAAGCCATCAGACGTGCAAGCGTTCCCGCGGATCTCGAACGGCGCATTTGTCCACCTTAGGCGACTGCGGGACCAAATTTGGGACGATAGCTTGCACGGGCTGACCTACTATTTCCTGCCCCTCTACTGGGTGCAACACCGTCGCTACTACCTCGAGGAACTCGTGTTCCAGTTCAAGAAACATGCCGAGATCCTGCAGGATCCTCAAACGGGGCTCTTCTACCATGCCTATGACGAGGACGGATCTGCATCCTGGGCTGCCCCCCTGACTCATCGTTCGCCTCATTTCTGGGCTAGGGGGAATGGCTGGATCCTGATTTCTCTGGTCGATTTGCTCTGGAACCTACCGCTCGACTGGGACCGGCAGGAGAGGGGTGAGCTGGTCCGCATCTTCCGGAGATTGTGCGAGGGAATCAGGGCATCTCAGGATTCCACGGGGCTGTGGTACACTGTGCTCGACGAACCCGGTCGGCCTGGCAACTACTTGGAGCTCTCCGGGAGTGCGCTATTTGTGGCCGGGCTGAGCCAAGGTGTCCGGCTTGGGCTACTGAACGGCGAGGAGTACCGCGACTGCATTTCGAGAGCATTGCGGGCGCTATCGAGCAGACACTATCGAGATCCCCAAGGGCGATACTTCATCACCGCGATATCGGGTCCTACCGGTCCCGGCGACTTCGATAGATACGTCTCGGTGGATCTGGGGGACGGATTCCAGTATCCCTACGGCAGCGGCTGCTATTTGCACGCGCGTGCCCGGTCGACTGATACGTACTACACTCAAATCATGGGGACGCTCTCGGTCTCCGTCGACTACGTGACGGGCGCTAGACCTGTCCCCCAAGTGCAAATTCAGCTCGGGCGGGATGAATGGAGTAATCAGGTTTTCACGGACGGCCTTGGTCACGTCGTATGCTCTCTGCCTCCGGGAACCTACTCTGCCTTCTTGAGCAGGCCGCCGGAGGAGAACACGCTTGGCTGCATCACTTTCTACGACGCTGCTTTGGCCGCCCGAACGGCCCTCGGATTGGAGCCTCCGACAGATATTCAGATTCTGGCAGCCGACGTGCATCCCGATGGCGAAGTGACGGTCTACGACGCCGCGATAATTGCCCGCTGGACTATCGGATTGCCGGTG
The DNA here is from genome assembly GCA_964464205.1 of uncultured Cytophagia bacterium. Classification (GTDB taxonomy): domain Bacteria; phylum Zhuqueibacterota; class Zhuqueibacteria; order Oleimicrobiales; family Geothermoviventaceae; genus Zestofontihabitans. Next base: position 2,000 of record CAYXFI010000297.1, on the reverse strand, counting down.
CCTGACGGAGCCTGTCCAGGTAGGTGGTTTTTCTCCCCGGATTCGTTGTACTTCGATCTCGCGGCGGGCGATTCCGTAGAGCTGAGCAGCACGGGAGTCCTGATGGGAGATGTTGATGGCTCGTGGGGGCAGCCACTCCTCCAGCGGAACTCTCGACCTGAAGCCATATCCCCCGTTGTCGTTTGGCGAAGCGGGGATACCATCAAAGCGGAAGTTCGGCTGGGTGGCGCCGTGGACGTGTGGTCTTTCCTGCTGGAAGTGGAAGTGAGGAACACGGAGTTCAAATTCGTTTCGGTGGACACGTCGGGCTTCGGGCCAGGTTGGAAAATTCTGCAAAATCTGACGCAAGGTTGTATTCGTGTTGGCGGATACGGGCTGTATGAGTCACACGATATGGCAAAGGTGACCGTCCGGCTTCTCGCTGATGAGATTTCGGGTGAGCCGTCCGTTGCTGTACGAAACTTTTTCTTGAATGGGCGCAGGCTGCGCGTAGAGGTGAATCGGAAAGAGAGCGAGACGGCGGAGGCGGGCCTGCAGCCGAGGGAGTTCGTACTCGACCCCGCCTACCCGAACCCGTTCTCGAAGACCGTCAGACTGCGGATCAAGCTGCCTGCCCCTGGGCGGGAGGAACTGGCCATTTTTGACACCCTCGGAAGACGAGTTGCGCTTCTCGTGGACGAACGGTTGGGCCCAGGCGTCCATACTTTCCACTGGGGAGGTACCGACAGCCGAGGGCGTCCCGTAGCCCCGGGTGTCTACTGGCTTCGGTGGATTCATAACGGAAAAATGGCGGGTACGTGCAAGCTGCTCTACCTGCCGTAGGTGCGGTATGCGATCTCAGCGGGAGTGAGCGACAATGAGGCTGGGCAGAATCATTGCTGCTTTCTTGTTCGTATTTGGGGCTATCGCCAACGGCATGGCACAGGTGACGGTTACCGTGCCCGTGACCAGTGCCAACCAAGGCGACGCCGTGTCGATACCTCTCAACGTTTCCCAGGTGAGCTCCAGTGATGCTGTGATCTCCTACCAGTTCGACATCCTGTTCGACCCCAATGTGCTCCGTGCCACGGGGGCGACGAAGGACGGCACGATCACTCCCTCGTCCTGGAGTCTGCTGGCCAATCCGAACGCCGGTTCGGGTAAGATGTCTGTGGGTGCGTTCGACGTTTCGGGCGACTACCTCGAGGGAAGTGGCGTACTCGTCTACCTGAACTTCGAGGTTGTGGGCGACCCGGGCACCTCCACAGCCCTGACCATCTCGAATTTCATCTTCAACAACGGAAATCCCTCTGTCAACACCCAAAACGGCAGGCTTGACGTGGCCTACGTCGAGATCCGTGTCGAGACGGACCCAGCTGGTCTGGAATTCAAGTTCGACGGTTCTACGTACACTTCGCCCCAGACATTTCGTGTTAGTCCCTCCTCGGACCACACGCTCGATGTGCCGGATCCCCAGTACGACGGCGCCACCAAAAGATATGTGTGGGACCGCTGGAGTGATGGGGGCGCCAAGAGTCACAACATCACGGCCCCGGCCTCGGGCTCTGCTTCGTACACCGCTTACTTCACCACGCAGTACAAATTAGATGTGAGTGTGGATCCCGCGTCGGCTGGCTCGGTGAGTAAGTCGCCGGACCAAACCTGGTACGACTCGGGCACGAACGTCACGCTCACGGCGACGGCCAACAACGGCTACAGCTTCCGGGACTGGACCGGTACTGTCAACAGTAGCGACAATCCGCTGTCAGTCACGATGAACCAAAGCCACTCGTTGACGGCGAATTTCGACCCGTGGCCGGAGATCACGATCACCACCGATCCGGCCGGGCAGGAGGTGATCATTGACGGCACCACCTACACGGCCCCGCAAGTCCGCACGTGGGAGCCTGGCACCCAGCACACCATCGGAGTGAACTCACCAATTCAGGTGAACGCGGGGACGCGCTACGTCTACGACCACTGGAGCGATGGCGGTGCCCAGTCCCACACCATTGTGGTTC
>CAYXFI010000296.1:0-5298 GCA_964464205.1 uncultured Cytophagia bacterium | reverse complement strand
GTGAGTCCGCCACCCGAGGGCATCGTGTACTTCGTTCAGGGCTTTCACGTCGACCCGGTGTGGCGCGACAGCCAATCCGGCTACCAAGTCACATCCTTCGCCAACGTTCGGCAGTACCTCCGCGCCGTCCAGGCTGACCCGGAGTTCGAAGTTCACCTGCACGAGATCCCGTATCTCAAGCCCTACTACGACTGCTACCCCCGCGACCGCGCACTGGTGCGTCGGCTCGTCCGCGAAGGACGGGTCGCGACAAGCGGCAGCTACAACCAGCCGAACGAGACGACGATTTCCGGCGAGGCTTTGATCCGCAACATCCTCTACGGGCGCCTGTTCCACGAGAGGGTCCTCGGCGACTACCCGACCGTCTACACGCCGTGGGACGTCTTCGGGCACATCATTCAGCTGCCGCAAATTCTCGCCAAGTCCGAGTTCGTCGGTACGACCTGGGAGCGGGGCAATTACCGGAGCCCGTCGGTACGGGTTCCGGACCTTCCCGACCTGTACCTGGCCCTGGCCCCGGACGGCACCACCCTCCTCACCCGCAAGGTCCGCTACGGCTACGACATGGGCCCGGAGGGCAACTTCGCCGCCGCGGACCGTCGGCTTCGAATCAGCCTGGCGGAAGGCATGCGTGAGCAGCAGAATCAAATCCCGGGGCTGCGCTACGACTTTCGTTTGAACGCCACCGACGAGAAGCCCCCCACACGCTGGATGGTAGGCCGCTGCTCAGCCTTCGAAACGTACATCCCGGAGGTGCGCATCGAAGCCAGGGGCGCCCGCGACTATTTCGACTCGGTGCGCGCGCAGATCGACCGGGGCGAGCTGGACATCCCGGTCGTCTCCCGGGACGTGTCGCAGTACAACGAAGGCTGCGAGCTTTCCCGCTTCGACCTGAAGCTGGGCAACCGACTGGCGGAGAATGCGCTGGTCACGGCGGAGAAATTCGCCACCCTTGCTGGATTGCTGGGGTACCCGTACCCCGCACAGGAGCTCGACAAGGCCTGGCGGCAGCTCCTGTTCGGCCAGCACCACGACGGGGTCACCGGCTGCGGGGCAGACGTGCCCTACCTGGACCTGGTGGCGGGCTACCACGAAGCCCTCGAGCTCGCCGCTCAGACCGTTGAGGAAGTCACCGAGTTCCTCTCCCGGCAGGTGACGACCACCCGCGCCGGCGCTCTGTCCTCGCTCGTGGTCTTCAACCCGCTGAACTGGCCGCGCACTGAACCCACGCGCGCCAACCTGCGCTTCTCGAGGCCGGTACGAGGGTTCGCCGTAGTTGACGAGCGGGGCACTTCCGTACCCTGCGTGCTCGAGCGGAGCGAGCAAACGCCCGACGGCCGCTATTCCCGAGCCGAGATCACCTTCCTGGCCCGCGAGGTACCCTCGCTCGGTTACCGGTCTTTCTGGATCGTGCCCGCGGACAGTGCGCCACCCGGCGCTCGCGCCCGCTCGCTCGACACGCGGACGATCGAAAACCCGTTCTTCCGCCTCAAGGTGTCCGAGGCGATGGGCGGCGGGATCGTGAGCCTCGTCGACAAAACCACCGGGCGGGAGTACATCAACACAGCCAACGGGCATCCCGCCAACGAGCTCATCCTGCTCAAAGAAGGGCCCGGTTTCGAGCCAGCCTGGCGATTCATCACCACCGGGGAGAAGCATTTCTCGAAAGACGAGCCCTGCGAAATCGAGGTCTTCGAGAACCCTCTGTACAGCGAGATCGTCGTCACCGGTCGCATGCCACGCCTGAAGAAGCGAATCCAGATCATCCGCCTCTACCGGCACAGCCCCAGGATTGACTTCCGGACGGTCTTGGTGGATTACCGCGGAATGGACGGCTACAATCTCCCGGAAGGGGCCGAAGATGAACTGGCGAGGGATCGCGACTTCTTCTGCATCGGCTTCCCGGCGCGCCTCGAAGGGGCCGTGCCGGTGCTCGAGGACCGCTTCGCAACAAAGACCTACTTCCACAGCAAGGGTTACCTCGACTACCGCAGCGATGCCACCCGCTGGCTTTCGCACCACGCCATGAACTCGTGCTACCAGTGGATCGACTACAGCCACTCCGTGAAACTGAACCTCGGTCGCGCGGGCAGTGTGGCGCTGGGGCCGTGCGAGATTCTGACCCCGCGCGATCCGGAAATGCGGAAGGCAGCATTTGAACTGGAACGAGCACTGGCGCAGCGGGGCGTGACCGCCACTCCCGGATCCGACAGCGTCGAGCGAGGTTACGACCTCCAGTACCGGCGATTCAGTTTCTCCATCGGCGTGAAAGGGAGCAATCGAACCAACGAGCGAATTCTTGAAGAGCTCCCGGAGCCCGATCGTCGGCGCTTCGAGGACAGACTGGCGAGGCGCGGTTACGCCTTCTTGTTCACGTACCTGTCCGATCTGCCCGGGGCCTGGTTCCGCCTTCCGGTGCTCGTCGTTGTGGGACAGGATCGGGCGAAGACCGTCGAGGCCGTTCGCACCCTCACGGAGCAACTGGACCGCCAAGGTCACATCGAGCTCCCCGCGGAGGTGGTAGCCACGGACTCGCTGCCGAGCGTACCTGATGCCGGGCTGGCCGTCCTGAACCGGGGAAACATCGCCGTTAGCGTGGAGAACGACGGTACGATCGTGCTGGGCCTGATGCATACCGTTCCGTGGCAAAGCCCCCTTCTCACCTGGACCCACGACTTCCCGGAAAGGAAGACGCACGTGTTCGAGTACGCCCTGCTGCCGCATCGCGGAAGCTGGCGAAAAGCAGGCCTGGTGAGGCAGGGATACGAGTTCAACAATCCACTGATCGCAGTGCAGACGGACCTCCACGGGGGACACCTGCCTCCGTCGCTAGCTTTCCTGGAGGTGGAACCCACCGATGTGGTGGTGACAGCTCTGAAACCGCGCACGGCCGGGAACGAGGCTTTCAGCGCCGCAGTTGCCACGGACCCTCACAACGGTGTGATTCTGCGCTTCTACGAAGCCCACGGTCGTCCGGCCTACGTGCGCATCCGGAGCTACTTCCCGGTGCGGGCAGCGGAGCGGGTGAACCTGCTCGAGCGCCGCGGACGCAAACTCCCGCACCGGCGGCACGAACTAGCCCTCACAGTGGGGCCGAATGCGATCGAAACGATCAAGCTCGACCTGGAGGGCGTGTCCGGCGCCACCGAGCGAGTGCGAACCCCGGTCCGGTCAGGGCCCACCTACGTCCGCTACTGGGAGCACAACGAGGGAGCCGCACCGCTCGGCTATCTGCCGGTGAACGTGCGCATTCTGGGCGAGCTTCGTCCCCAGCCCCGCCCCGGAGAACGCGTGACGATGCACCGACTCACGGTGGCGGTGACCAACGACTACGTCGACGCAAGCGTGAAGGGCCAGCTCACGATTGCGGCGCCGCCCGGACTGCGCCCAGTGCCGGACACACTCTCCTTCACGGTGCCACCGGACAGCGAGATCTTCATCCCCGTGGCGATCGTGGAGGACAGGAGGTCGGAGAGACCCGGATTCATCCGCGCTACGGTGGAAGTGAACGGCAGGCAATACTTCGACGTGCTGGAGATCAATCTGCCGGAGAAAACCTTCGGCCACGCACGTGTGCCCCCGCCCGAGGGCGCCCGCGTGCAGTGGAGCGTCCGCAGGGAATGTGACACGGTTCTCGTGAGTCTGTCCAATCCTCTCGACCAGCCGGTCGATGGCACGGTGACCCTGATCGGTCCGGCGGAGTCCTGGGGCCTGGTACGTTTCAATCCGGCGGCTCTTCTGGAGGTGGCGCCCTGGAAACAGGAGTTCCTTCTTTCCCCGCGCGGCAAGAAGACGCTGCGCTTCGCACTGCGCTGGAGCGACGTGCTGCCGCGCCAGGATGAGGTCACCTGGCTGGTGGCGAAACTCGCCTATTTCGGCTACGTCGAGTACAAAGAAGCTCTCGGACGGCTCGCTCCCTGGCGATGAAGGACTCCCGCTAGCCGCGAATCCTGCACACGATGATTCCGGGCCAGGCGGGAAAGGTCCAGGAATCCAGTGAGGTAAAAACCCGGTCTCCACGGCTGGAACTCGCTGCCACTGGGGCCAAGGAGGGGGCATCAAACGGAAGACGGGCTGCAAAAGCCACGTACTCTCGTCGCCGGGGGCGGCCAAGACGCGCGCGAAAGAAAAAGACCGGCTACAGCCTGGCACTTTCTCACTAGTTCGAGTTCGGTTTCGCACAGAAAGCTCCGAACCGGAGGGCAAACGGGCATGGGCGGCCCACAAATGCGCTCTTCGAAACCTACAGGTCTCGCGCAGCACCGTCTCGCCGCTCGGGCGGCGCCACTTGTCCTCGCTGTGCTGGTCCTCGCGGTAGGGTGTGCGGCGCCCGAATGGCGCCCCAGGGGATTGCCCCTCCCCAAACACGGCGATGTCTACGTGATCGCCCACCGGGGGGCGCATCAGGGGATACCCGAGAACACCCTTCCAGCCTACGAGCGGGCAATCGAGCTGGGCGCGGACTTCGTCGAAGTGGACGTGCGGCTGACCGCCGACGGGGTTCCGGTGAGCCTCCACGACGAACAGCTCAGCCACTACGCGAAAGGGGCCACGGGCAAAGTGAGCGACTACACCTGGGATGAGCTCCGGCAGTTGGACATTGGTCTCCGGTACGGAGAGGAATGGCGGGGGACACGCATTCCCGCGATCTCCGAAATCCTCAAGCTGTGCCAGGGCCGCTGTGGAGTCTACTTCGACCTCAAAGAGGCTCCTTTGGAAAAGCTGGTCCGCCTCGTCCGACGCTACCACATGACCCACCGGGTAGTGTGGTACAGCCCGGTGTTTCGGCTGACGATGTTTCGCCACCTCCACCGGCTCTGTCCCGAGTGCTCGGCGATGCCGGACCCGGTGGTCCCCTGGCTGCTGGGATTCACCCTTAGCGCCCTGCGGCCCCCAGTGGTGGCCACCATCTTCGAGCGCTTTTCGCCGGAGTTCGCGGAGCGGTGTCACCGCGCCGGGGCGCTGGTTTTTGTGGACGCAAACGACTCCACGTCCTGGGCCAAATGTGCGCGCTGGGGCGCGGACGGCATTCAGACCGACGATCCGGAAGGATTGATCCGATTCCTGCAAACCCTCCGCCCGGATTGACACGACATCCCTCGGACCGCTACGGTAGCGCTTTCCTGCTTGCGGGTACAGACGGTGCGCTTTCTCCGACCCGCCCCTGCCAAGCGCGACAGCGGGACCCGAACACAACTCACCGGGACCCCTGGCATCCCAAGCTGACGGGATCCGCGGTTCAGCGCGCAGAAAGACGACGGGGTCCCAACGCTCCGGTGAAAGCCATGCTGGGGGAAG
>CAYXFI010000295.1:0-5302 GCA_964464205.1 uncultured Cytophagia bacterium | reverse complement strand
ATCGCGCGATTTGGACTTTTTCGCGGCGCAGGAAGATTTGGAAACGGAGGAACTGATCCGAGAGTTTCGGGGGCGTTTTCGGACGGAGGTATTGGAGTCCAAGACGCACACCCTACACGTCGTGCTCCAGGGTGTGCGTGCCAGTTTCTTTGCGTATCCCTACCCTCTCTTGGACGAGCCCGCTGTTTACCGGGGGATTCGGGTTGCGTCGCTCATCGACATTGGCCTGATGAAGCTGGTGGCAATTGCGCACCGCGGTTCTCGGCGAGATTTCGTCGACTTGTTTTTCATCCTGCGGGAGACTGCGAACCTGGCCACGTTGATTCGGCTGCTACCCCGGAAATTTGAAGGAATAGAGTATCCCCCGTACCACATTTTGCGTTCTTTGGTGTATTTCGAGGACGCCGAACGCGAGCCGCTACCGGAGATGCTCGTCCCTTTGGATTGGCAAGACGTAAGAGCGTTTTTCACAGAAGAGGTGCGGCGTCTGGAGGGTACACTTCGCTGAGCGAGTGGGAAAGCAGTGGACTCCTTGGAACGGCCTTTGGCGGACTCGCGTGGACTGGCTCCGATCGCCGCGGGGCGTCCACGCGCGGGCCGCGCCGTTGCGTGCTTTTCGCTTGCGCCTCCGAGAGGGTTTCATTATATTTGCGCGCGTGAGTGCAGAAGATTCTGTGGAAGATCTTCAACATGACTTTGCGAAGTAGGGAAAATGTCCGGCGCTGTTAACGCTCCAGTCTCAGTACCACGGTTTGCGTTTGTGGTGAAAATGGGTGCACTGAATTGGCGGTGCACCCTTTTTCGTATGTGCTGGCCGATTGGAGGTGTGCAACCGCGAGAGTGACGGAGAGGAGAGATTGAACACGCAGCTACGGGTCCTCGTGCAGCTTCAGGAGGTGGATAGCGAACTGCAACGCCTGGAGGCTACGAAAGGGGATTTGCCGCAGCGCTTCCAGGCGCTCAAGACTCGTCGCGACGCGCTGGACGCCAAGGTGGCCCAGCTCCGATTCAGCCTGGAGGAAGCTAACAAGCAGCGGCTTCGCGCGGAAAACGACTTTGAGTTGCTGAAAGAGCAGAAAGCGAAGTATCAAAAGCAGCTGCTGACCGTGCGCAACAATCGCGAGTACGATGCGGTCACTGCGGAGATTGAGGCCGCGGAACGGGGGTTGGACGAGTTGGAGACCAAAATCATCGAGCTCCTGGATGCGGAGTCCCGGTACAAAGAAGAACTAGAGAGTACCGAGAAGGAACTGGCCGAGGTTGCCGCGGAGCTGACCGAGGTGGAGAAAGCGCTCGGCCAGAAAATAGCCCAAATCGAGGCCCAGCAACAGGAATTGAACAATCGGAGGGAGAAGCTGGTGGCCCAGCTCCAGGGCCCTCTGCTCTCCGCGTACGAGCGAATCCGGCGGGCGAAAGGAGGACTGGCAGTGGTGCCTGTATCTCGCGGTGCGTGCGGCGGGTGCTTCTCCCAGATTCCTCCTCAACGGGTGCTGGAAATTCGCGCGGGCGACCGGATCTTCACCTGTGAGGTCTGTGGAAGGTACCTGTATTGGAAGGACGACACGTATTCAGGTACTCATTGATGGTCCTGTGAAAAGGTGGCCTCTCGCGAGCCATCCCCGCGGTTCACGACATGTCGTAGCGGATTTTTCCAACCCAGCGTGGTGGTTGTACGGATTCTCAACTGGGGAAAGCGGAACTGTCGAACCCGGTCGTTCGTTGACGGGAGTGGACTGAGTCTTCGGAGGGTGGGCCGGACGGTCGCGTCGTGGTCGCTGCGGCGGCGCACGGCGAGGAAAGTCCGAACTCCACAGGGCAGGGTGGTCGGTAACGCCGACCCGTCGCAAGGCGGGGAAAGTGCCACAGAGAACAGACCGCCCCGATCCTTCGGGGTAAGGGTGAAACGGTGGGGTAAGAGCCCACCGCTCCGGCGGTGACGTCGGAGGCACGGCAAACCCCACCCGGAGCAAGGCCAAATAGGAGGGGATGGGCTGGCCCGGCCCGCTTGACCCTCGGGTAGGCCGCTTGAGCCCGCTGGCAACAGCGGGCCTAGATAGATGACCGTCTCGGTCCTGCTGAAATGCAGGGCTCAGACAGAATTCGGCTTACAGGCCCACCCCCGAAGGCTTTCGAGCATTCCGAACCGCTGCTGCGGTTCTTTTCGAGTTCTTTGACGAGGCCACGGGATGCAACACAAGTGGATCGTCCTGGATGACCACCCGGCCGAAGAGGTACGGCGGCTGGCCCAGGAGCTCAATTTCCCACCCGTGTTGGCCAAGGTTCTCCTCAACCGAGGGGTCAGGACCTACGAGGAGGCCAAAGTCTTCTTTCGACCCGACCTTTCCTCCCTCCACGACCCGTTTCTGCTTCCAGACATGGACCGCGCCGCGGACCGCCTGCTCCAGGCAATTCGCAATAAGGAGCGGGTGTTAGTCTACGGCGACTACGACGTGGACGGGATCACCTCCGTCGCCCTCCTGTACCGATTCCTGATGCGCTTCGGTGTGCCGGTGGACTACTACGTGCCCGACCGGTTCACCGAAGGCTACGGACTTTCGGAGAAGGGCGTGCGTGAGGCAGCGGCCCGCGGCGCCGCTGTGATGATCACGGTCGACTGCGGGGTGACCGCCCACGAGGAACTCCAGTTGGCCGGGGAGCTAGGGCTTCAGGTGATTGTGACGGATCACCACGAGCCGGGCGAATCGCTCCCGCCCGCGTTCGCCGTGGTTGATCCCAAGCGCCCTGATTCCCGGTACCCGTTCGAAGAATTGGCGGGCGTGGGGGTGGCCTTCAAGTTGTTGCAGGCTGTGACGGAGCGGATGCGCGTGTCCGCCGAGAGCCTGTACGAGGCCCTTGATCTCGTGGCGGTCGGGACCAGCGCGGACATCGTACCGCTCGTGGGCGAGAATCGTACGCTGGTGAAGATCGGTCTGGAGCGACTGCCGCAAACGAGGGTGTTGGGCCTTCGAGCGCTGCTGGAAGCCACCGGCCTGAGGTCGAAGACGATCACTACGGGCAACGTCGTGTTCATCCTGGCACCGCGAATCAATGCCGTAGGCCGGATGGGCGATGCCTCGCGAGCCGTGGAGATGCTGATCACCCTCGATCCCCAGCGGGCCCGGAAGATCGCCGCCGTACTGGACGCGGAGAATCGGCAGAGGCGGAACATCGACGTCGAGACGTTCCGGGAAGCGGCGGCCATCGTGGAGGACGAGTTCGATCCGGTCGGGGACCGGGCGCTCGTGCTGGCGATGGAGGGCTGGCACCCCGGCGTGATCGGAATCGTGGCGTCGCGGCTGGTGGAGCGCTTCTACCGTCCGACGGTGATGATCGCCCTCGAGGAGGGCTTGGGTCGCGGCTCGGCGCGAAGCATCCCGGGCTTCGACATTCACGCGGCCCTGTCTCAGTGCGAGGACCTGCTGCTGGAGTACGGGGGGCACAAGTACGCGGCGGGTCTGGTCATCGAGAGGGAGAAGATTCCTGAGCTTCGCAGGCGTCTGAACGAGATTGCGTCCGCACAGCTCTCGGAGTCCGACCTCGTGCCTTCTCTGAAGATCGATGCTGAGCTGGATCTTTCGACGGTGGATGGCCGGTTCTACCGCTTGCTGCAACTCTTTGGCCCGTTTGGTCCCCAGAACATGCGACCTGTCTTCCTGTCTCGAAATGTGCAGCTTGCGGGTGCGCCCACTGTGGTTGGCAACAACCACCTGAAGTTCAAGGTGAAAAGCGGTAAGAAAGTGTTCGACGCCATTGGCTTCGGACTCGGTGATCTCATCGGCAAGCTGGAGCCGGGGAAGAGGGGCGTGGATCTCGTGTACGTCATCGATGAGAACGACTACATGGGCGTGCGCACCCTGCAGCTTCGTGTGAAGGACCTGCGGTGAATAGTCGGAGCGGTGGCTCAGTGCGGATGCGGAGTCTGTGCGTTTCACCGGGTTTGCGGAAACGGCGATGGGTGTGACGGCTGAGAGCATTTTTCCTCCGAAGTCGCGGCGGGCGGCGCGCGAGCTGGCGCTTCAGGTGCTGTACGCTCTGGAATTCCAGCCCGAAGTGGATCCACTGCGCGCCTACCGCGACGTGGTCTACGAATTCGGTCGCGACGAGGCCGATAGCCCCTTCGCCCGGGAGCTGGTGTTGAAAACTTTCCAGAAGCGAGAAGAACTTGACGCCCTGATCGAGACCAAGAGCGCCAACTGGGACTTGGAACGCATGGCGCTGGTGGATCGGATCATTCTGCGGATGGCACTGTGCGAATTTCTGTATTTTCCCGACATCCCGCCGAAGGTCTCTATCGACGAGGCGATCGAGATTGCCAAGCGCTTCAGTACGGAGAAGAGCGGTAAGTTCGTGAACGGCATTCTGGATTCGTTGCTGGCGGACCTCCGGGAATCGGGTCGGATGTTCAAGACCGGGCGTGGCTTGATCGAAGCTTCTCTAGACAGGTCGGTTGGCCGGCCGGGCGAGTCGGGCGGTGATTGACGTAGCCGCCAGCTGTGGAGCGCGTTGGAACGGATTTTCGAACCACTCGGTTAAATTGCAGGGCCGATTTGCGGCCCGGTGTCGAGTCGACAAATAGGGAACAAAAGAAGTATTTCTGAGCGAGGTCTAGCGAACATGGCCAACATCTTCGAAAAGATCTTCGGCACGAAGCACGAGCGCGACATCAAGAAGATCATGCCGATCGTCCGTCAGATCAACGAGATCTACGAAACGTACCACAGCCTGACGGACGAGCAGCTCCGGGCCAAGACGGAGGAATTCAAGGATCGCATCCGCAAGCGGGTGGAGCCGATCCAGCAGAAGATCGCCGAGCTGGAGGAGCTGCTGAAGGCGGACACGGCTTCGGGCGACGGCAGGGAAGAGATCGTAGCGGAGAAGATCCGGGAGGAGATCGCACGTCTGGAGGACGAGGAGTTCGAAATCACCCAGGGGGTTCTGGACGAGATCCTTCCGGAAGCGTACGCTGCCGTCAAAGAAGCGTGCCGCAGGCTGGTGGGCAAGCGCTGGAAGGTGGTGGGCCACGAGATCGAATGGGATATGATCCCCTTCGATGTGCAGTTGATCGGCGCGGTGGTTCTCCACCAGGGCAAGATCGCCGAGATGGCGACGGGCGAGGGCAAAACCCTCGTGGCTACCATGCCCCTGTACCTCAATGCGCTCCCGGGCAAGGGTGTGCACCTGGTCACCGTGAACGACTACCTGGCCCGGCGCGACGCCGAATGGATGGGCGAGGTGTACCGGTTCCTAGGTCTGGAAGTGGCTTACATCACGAACGACATGACGCCTTCGCAGCGCAAGAAGG
>CAYXFI010000294.1:0-5308 GCA_964464205.1 uncultured Cytophagia bacterium | reverse complement strand
GAGAAGGATGGGCGTGTTGCCCGGCGAGAAGATGGTCGTGCCGGCTCCGATCGAAGTAGATGAACTGATGCGCAAGGTTCCCCCGGGCAAGGTCGTGACCATCAATGACATCCGGGCTGCACTGGCGAAGAAGCACGGGGCCGCTGTCGCCTGCCCGATGACCACGGGCATCTTCGCACGCATCGCTGCCGAAGCGGCGGTCGAGGCTGCTTCCGCGGGGGAAGAGAACACCACCCCGTACTGGCGAACCCTGAAAGCTGGCGGGGCGCTGAACGAGAAGTACCCCGGTGGCGTGGAAGTGCAGAAACAGCTCCTCGAAAACGAGGGCCTGACCGTGGTGCAGAAAGGAAAGCGCTGGGTGGTGGCGGACTACGAAAAGCACCTCTTCGCGCTGCCCTGACGTTTTCCCTGCTGGGACCGCCGGGCGGGAACCGCCTCCAGTTCTCAGATGGTCCCAAGAAGAACAGGCTTCTACGTGGCGGCTCTGGTAGGTCCGAGGGGACCGGACGTCGAGGGTCGAACGTAGGCCGGATATCTCTTAGTGCTGTTTGCCACGGGATCTTCGGGTGCCCGCCGTGTGGAAGAATTCCGCCGGAAAGGAATGAGAGCGGTTAGGCCGCCGCTGGCGGAATGCGAGAGGTATCACGGAAGCGTGGGAGGGCGGAAGAATGGATAGAATTCTGATAGTGGGCGGGACGGGCATGCTCGGGCGTCCGGTCGCTCGGCGGCTCGCGAGCGAGGGATTCGCGGTGCGCGTGTTCACCCGCAACGCTGAGGAGGCCAGAGGCGTCCTGGGAGAGGACTTCGAGTACGCGGAAGGGGACGTGCGACAGGAGGCGGATGTGCGACGGGCCATGGGGGGATGTGCGGGGGTGCACGTGAACCTTTCCGGTGAAATCGAAGCGAAGGGCACACAGGTGGTCGCCCGCGCGGCGCGGGAATCGGGCATCCAGCGCTTGACGTACGTGTCCGGGGCTTCCGTGCGTCCCGAGAATGCCTGGTTCCCGCAAACGAAACGGAAGCTCCTGGCCGAAGCCGCGATTCGCGAGAGCGGGATCGCGTACACGATTTTCCGGCCCACGTGGTTCATGGAATCCCTGGCCCTCTTCGTTCGCGGTGGGCGGGCCTTCCTGTTCGGTCGCCAACGCAGGCCCTTTCGTTTTGTGGCGGCGGATGATTTCGCGCGGATGGTGGCTGCTGCGTACCGCACCCAGTCGGCTGCTGACCGGGTCTTCTACGTGTACGGACCGGAGCCTCTGTACTTCCACGACGCCCTGCGGCGCTATTGCCAGGCGTGCCACCCGGAGATCAAGCGCATCACTACGATCCCGTACTGGCTTGCGCGTTTTCTGTCGCACCTGGGAGGGCGGCGCGAAATGCGCGAAGCGGCGGCGCTCATGGCTTTCCTAGAGCGCGTAGGTGAGAGTGAGAGTTCTGAGGAGACGGACCGGTTGCTGGGTAGACCCGAGACAACGTTCGAGACTTGGCTGGCCAAGATGTGCGGGGAGCAGGGATCAGTCGCTCGTCCGTCCGAATGAGGTTGTTCCCGGCTCTCCGTGAGGAGTGAGACGCTGGATACGGCCCGTCCCCCGGAAGGTGTGGGATCTGTGTTGTGCGGCTCGGGCTTCGTCCCGAATGTCGGGCGGGTGTTTGCGATTGCACGGAACGTGGGCGACGCCGATTCGACTTCGCACGAACCATGGCGGGGCAAAGCCGACTACGGACGGGATGAGCTCGCATCCTGCTCTGTGGGTGATTCACGTGGCCGCACGGTGCTCCTGCTAGTGAACGGTAGAGCCTGACGGGGGTGACCCCGCTTCCCTCCGCGTTCTACTACTCAGGCTGTGCTTCGAATACCGCGACTGTGCAGGCATGGCTCTGCGGTTGCCCGTGACGGGCACCACTCGGGTGGTCCCGAAATTATCCTTCTGAAAGGGAGAACTTCCTAGTAAATTCTCTTTATGAGAAGGAGAAATCTTGGCTATTTTCTCCTCGCAGCAGGGAGAAAAAGGTGTCAGAATTTTTCGGTACAGCCTTTCCGCGGCAGCAGCTCATCGAACTGCTGGTCGCCTCGCTCAAGATGACCTTCCCGAAACTCACCCCGAGGCGGATCCACGGCCGCGTCACTTTTCCGGGCAAGGCTTCTGCCGTCATCGGGATGCGTCGGGTGGGGAAAACCTATTTCCTGCACCAGGTTCGGCGCCAGAGACTGCAGGAGAGGAAGGCGGCTCGCGAGCAGCTTCCCTACATCAACCTGGAAGATGAACGCCTGGTGGGACTCAAGCCAGGCGATCTGTCCGTACTGGTCGAAGAGTATTACCGCCGTTTCCCCGCATTCCGCGGCGACAAGACGGTCACCTGGTGCTTCGACGAGATCCAGATGGTGCCCGGTTGGGAGCGCTTTGTCCGCCGTCTGATGGACACGGAAAATGTCGAGGTCTTTGTGAGTGGCTCCTCGGCGGCTCTGCTTTCTAGGGAAATCGCAACGGCAATGCGGGGACGCGCCTGGGAGGTTCCCATCTTCCCGTTCAGCTTTGAAGAATTCCTTCGCCACAACAGGTACGAGATCCCGGAGCGTCTGGACTTGTTAAGCGCACAGGAGAGGTCACGTCTCGAGGGAGCCCTGCGAGAATACTTGCGAATCGGTGGATTTCCGGAAGCACAGGGTCTGGACGTCGCTTCGCGTTTTCGACTTCTTTCCGATTACGTGGACGTCGCCATTCTCCGCGACGTTGTGGAAAGGCACCAGGTGCGCAACGTCACCAGCCTCCGATGGTTGGTGCGTCATCTGCTTGGGAATCCGGGCGCCCCGTTCAGTGTCGAGAAGTTCCATGCTTTCTTGAAGTCGCAGGGCCTCGCCGTTTCGAGAGATACTTTGCACGACCTGCTCGGGTACTTGGAGGACTCCTTCCTGATTAGGGTGACGTGGATGGAGACCGCTTCCGAGCGTCAACGCATGGTCAATCCACGGAAGATCTACCCGGTGGACCCGGGTCTGATCCCGGTGTTCGACGGAACTGGGCGAGCCAATGTAGGCCATGCTCTGGCGACCGCGGTTCGAATTGAGCTTGAGCGTCGGGGGTATCAGGTGACGTACGTGAAAATCGACAACGGATACGAGGTGGACTTCCTGGCCCGTTCCGCGGACGGTGCCGAGGCGCTGATCCAGGTCTGCGCCGACCTGAGCTCCGATCGGGCTGTGGGGCGGGAGGTTCGCGCTCTTCTCGAGGCCTCGGAGCGCTTTCCGCGAGCAACTCGGCTGCTCGTCACGTTGACGCCGGAGATGGCGCCTCGCATTCCGAGCTCCATCCGCGTACACTCGGCGGCCCTTTGGCTCTTGCGCGGAGACCTGCTAAGGGACTGACGGTTATCCGGTGAGCTTGTTTGAACCGGAAGTAGCGAGACAATCTTGAGTGTTCGTTTGTCGTACGGGGCTCTGCTTCCCAACAACCCGCCGCGCCGGCGGCACTTTCTGCCGGAAGTTGGCATTTGGTGGGCTCTTGAGAAAAAGGGGAATCAAAACCGCAGCAACGCGGGGGGACGCGGAGCTTGGTGTTGAAAGAGTCGAGAATCGTTTCCCGTTGCGACATTTGTGTAAGGCCTGGATTCACTGAATCCCAAATGCGCCGGACACACGAGTCTGGATCCGCTCGGGATTGCGGGAGTTGAGGGGTTTCACAGAACGAGGTCGGACTCCATACTCTAAAAGGTGCCCTCCGCCTGCTGAGGGAAAACCTATTCGTATCCCCGTGGAACCCTCTGCGTTCACAATGGCCCAGCGGGTTGTCGGGGTTCTCCACAGGTCCGCAGGCGGCGGCCGGTCGTGTCGGATCGGCCGGTGATGTTGCGGAACGTACGGAAACAGTTTGCGTTTGCGGCGTTCTTGCCATATTTTCCGAGCGTGAAAAGCTGCTGTCTCGCGTTCAACACCAAGCAGCGGAGGTGCGGTCATGGCAGAGGTTAGCCGCAGGGAGTTCATGAAACAAACTGCAGGGACCACGGCGGCCCTGGCCGTCGGCTTCAACATTGCCCGCTCCGCCAAGGCCAGCCCCAACGACACCATTCGCGTCGCCGTGGTCGGGATCCGAGGTCGCGGCAGGAGTCATATCCGCGGCTTTCACGAGCTGCCCAACGTGGAGGTGACGGCCATCTGCGACGTGGACGAGAACGTGATCGCCGAGCGCCTCAAGAACATGGAAGAGTGGGGCGTCCCCAAGCCGAAAGTGTACATCGACATCCGGAAGCTGCTGGAGGACAAGGACATCGACGTGGTGAGCTTCGCCACTCCCAACCACTGGCATGCGCTCGGCACCATCTGGGCCTGTCAGGCTGGGAAGGACGTGTACGTGGAAAAGCCCTGCTCCCACAACGTGTGGGAAGGCCGGAAGATCGTGGAGGCGGCGAAGAAGTACAACCGGATCGTGCAACACGGGACCCAGATGCGCTCGTCGGTGGCCATCCACGCAGCCATCGAGTTCCTGCGCTCCGGCCAGCTCGGTGAGGTCTACATGGCCAAAGGCCTGTGCTACAAATGGCGCCCGAGCATCGGCAAGGTGGACGGGCCCCAGCCAATCCCCAAAGGCGTACACTACGACCTGTGGCTCGGTCCCGCACCTTACAAGCCTCTCATGCGCCGGAGACTCCACTACGACTGGCACTGGTTCTGGGACTACGGTAACGGCGACATCGGCAACCAGGGCGTGCATCAGATGGACATCGCCCGGTGGGGCCTCGGGGTTGGTTTGCCCAACAAGGTGATGGCCATGGGTGGCCACTTCATGTTCGACGACGACCAGGAAACGCCCAACACGATGATCACGGCTTTCGAATACCCCAATCCCGAAGGCGGCGGGGACAAGAAGAAAATCCTCCAGTTCGAGGTGCGTCACTGGATCACCAATCATGAAGGTGGCATCGGCGAAGGGCCCTCGAACACGGTGGGAGTGATCTTCTACGGGTCCGAAGGGTACATGGTCGTGGACAGCTACCGCAGCTGGAAAACCTTCTTCGGCAAGAAACGCGAGCCGGGTCCCTACGCCTTCGCCGGTGGGAACCATTTCAAGAACTTCATCGATGCGGTGCGCGCTCGCGATCCGAAGATCCTGAATGCGCCGATCGAGGAGGGACATCTGAGCTCGGCGCTGTGCCACCTGGCCAATATATCGTACCGACTGGGACGGTCCCTCGAGTTCGATCCCGAAAAGGAGCGCTTCATCGACGACGATGAGGCCAACGCGCTGCTCACACGGAAGTACCGCGAGCCCTTCGTGGTGCCAAAGGTTACGATCAATGCGGCTTGCGGCGAGGG
>CAYXFI010000293.1:0-5320 GCA_964464205.1 uncultured Cytophagia bacterium | reverse complement strand
CCGGGGCTCTACCATCTGAGCTACGCCCGCTTGCGACACAACTAAAATTAAGCAACGGCCGGAAAAAGTCAAGGGAAAATGAGGCTCCGAGGGCGACACAGGAGAGAAGCCCAGGGTTGTCTCAACAACCGTCGAGATCGAGCCGGCCGGAAGTGATCGCCGGCCGGGACGCCTCTGCCAACGGGAAAGGGCATCGGACGTGCGGCGTCTCTCGTACGGCACTGATCCTCGGAGAATCGGGGCGAGAAGGGCACTTCCCACAGTGAGCGGCTGCGACGAAGAGCCGCGCAGAACCGAACCCCAGCCCCGCGGCGGTCTCGCGGAACCCGTAGCCCGTGGATGCCGCGTCCCGCTTTGACCGAGTAAGCGCTCGATTCGGCCGCGGGACGTTGCCTCCCCCAGCGGGCTGTGCCGGCCTCGCCTCAGGCTTGGCCACACTGGCCCCTTGTTCCGCCGAAGCCTCCGAACCCGGGACTCCTTACCCCACCTCACCGCCCGGCAGCGCTGCCGCCCCCGCTACTCCTCATCCTGCATCGTCTTCACGAAGAACTGCACGCCGGTCCTGAGGGCGGACATGCATCGGGTGAACGTGTCTTTGTATTCCTCTGGCCCGCTCACGAACATCTCAATCGCGGCGACCACGTTCTTCCCATCGGCCCTGACGTAGACCTTCGCCGACTTGATGGCCATCGTGGCCCGGTTCGCCGCGTAGAAAGCCCGCGCGAGCTCCTCGTTGCTCTCAATCGGCCAGAAGTTCGGGAACACGAGTCGGAAATACTGGTCGTCGTCCTCGTCCACGTCGATGAAGTAGGCGCGACCCTCACTTTTGAAGACGACGTCGCCATCCTTGTCAACGTACGGCTTGTACCCCTCCCCCTCCAGGAAGCTCACGTAGGATTTTGCTTTCGCTGACTTTCTCATTGGATCCTCCCTTGTCAAGGGTCCCACAGCGGTTGTACTACACGGAAAACGGTGCGGCTCTTCCGGACGAGCCGGGCGAATGCCGATCGATCACGGACCAGGCCCCCGAACTGCCCCGGCGTTCCACCAAACGATATTCACAGCTTTCCTCGGGTTTCCGAACGCTGCTGGCGCGTGCTGGCAAGGGTGCGCGCCGCATCCCATTCCTCCGACCGCGCACGCGGGTGGACCCTGTCAATCAGGCTTGCCGCAGCCCAACATCCCCGGGCGTTTTGCCCGGTTCCGAGTGCGCACTCGAATGCCCGGCAGCGCGGTCAAGAGATGATCGAGCCAAAGCCCGTGCGATGGGATCGGCGAGAGTGAAGGAAAATATCCTCGGGGAAGAATGAAGATCGGGGTGGTCGGATCTCACCGGGTGATTGGAGAAAAAGCACGAGCTCGCGGAGGGACACGCACCGGCGTTCCGTCCATTGCCAACACCTGTCGCCTTGGAACCGGGCGCGAATCTCTCAGCCACCTGCAAAGTACCCATTCATCACCGTCCTGTCAAGGGAAAAGTCCTGCTGAGGTTCCCCGTTCCCTCAGATCGGACTCCGGTCACGGGGCAGCCACCGCGCTCGTTTCCCGAGGTCAATGGCTCGCGCACGGCGACGGACGGAAGTTTCTTCTCGCAGTCGGAGGAGCAACGTCGAAGACTCGGACGACGCCAGAACACCTGCCCCGCGCCGCGAGGGTTATCCCACGGTCCCTCGGGAAGCCTTTCCTGGAGCGCGTCCGGCGAGAGGCAGTCAGAGCAGAGCACTCTGGCATCCGTTGCAGTGCTCCCCAAGTGGGACTCCCCATCACACCGATTGGCAGGGGACGGAAAGCGATCCCGTCCCCACCGAAATCCAACTCGCCCTACCCAGCTGAATACCCGCCCGCGTCAACTCTCGAGTTTCTCGAAATCCTCTTTCGGAGCACCGCAATTCGGACAGCTCTTGGGCCGGCACCGGCCCGACACTTCATGGCCGCAATTCCGACAACGCCACTTCGCCATACCTTCACCTCCTTTCCTTCGACTCGACTCCTCTCCTCCGCAACGACATTGAACGGCGTTCTCACAATTGCCGGGCGAACTCCCGCCCGAACTCCCTACACCGCTCCAGCTCTTGTTCGGACGGCACGAGCAGCGTTTTCAATCCGGGCACCGGGACCTTCAACTTGAGCGTTTGCAGACGCTCTTCGATCAACTTCACGGCCTCGCCACTCCACCCGTACGAACCGAACGCGCCCGCTTTTTTGCCTTTCACCTCAACGAAGGAGAGCCAGTACAGCACGTCCCAGATCGGCTTGACCGCATCGCCGTTGAACGTGGGGGAACCGAACAGCAAGCCGTCGGCGGCTTCGATGTCGTCGAAGAGCGCCACCGCGTCGAGGCCCTTTGCGTCGTACAGCGACGCCTCTACCTCCTCCTCGCGGAGGCCCGCGGCAATCGCATCGGCCATCCGCGCCGTGTTGCCGTAGGCCGCAACGTAGAAGATCAGCACATGCTTGCCGGTCTTCTCCACCGGCTTGCTCCACTCGGCGTAGCGTTCGATGGCCCATTGAGCCCTCTCCCGCAGGATGGGCCCGTGGCTCGGTGCGATGATCCGTACATCAAGCTCCTGCACTTTCTTGACCGCCTGCCAGATTCGGCTCTTGTTGACCCGCATGATGTGGTCGTAGTAGATGCGGAAGTCCTCCGTGAAGTCCTCCACCCGATCGTCGAACATGCGTTCGTCCGCGTAGTGGGAAGCAAATCCGTCGCAGGGGAAGAGAATCCGATCCTCGACATCGTAGGTGAAAAACGTTTCCGGCCAATGCCAGAAGGGAGCGGCGATGAACCGGAGAGTCCGCCTGCCGAGCTGGAGTTCGTCGCCGTCCCCAACCACCCGCGCCTTGAACTCCCGGTTGGTCACTTGCTGCAGGTAGCGGATGCCCGCTTTCGAGCTTACCACTTCGGCTTCCGGAGCTCTTTCCAGCAAGTCCGCCAGCGCCCCCGAGTGGTCCATCTCCGCGTGGTGCACGATGATGTAGTCGATCTTCCGCGGATCAACCAGGGAGCTCACTTTCTCCAAAAATAGCTCGGTGAAATCCGGATGAGACGTGTCGATGAGCGCCACTTTGTCATCGAGAATCAGGTAAGAATTGTAGGTGGTGCCGTGCTCCGTGGGCACGACCACGTCAAACCATCGTAGATTGGCGTTCAGCACACCGACCCAGTAGACTCCGTCCGCGATTCGCAGTGCGCTCACGATGTACCTCCTTTCCGCTTGCAGTTCCGTCCCTTCTGCGACACGCACCGCAATCCGGCCGCGAGACTCTCCCTCACGAACGGACTGCAGCCGTGCCTCATCGACCTGTGCGGGCGACGCGGCCACCGTCGAAAGCACTCCGGCGCCCTTGGCCCTGCGCCCGGTTTCCGGCCATCCGCCCGATTCTCGCTCCGCCGTCGACGCGAGCAGGTCCTCGCGCAGTCTGAGCTCTACTCCAGCGCGCCGACATCGAACTCGATGTCAGTCAGGTGCTGACGAATTGCAGTCGCATTTACGCTCTCCGCTACGGCTTTGAGGAGCGCGGGTACCTGCTCTCGCAGGCCGATGGCGACAGCACCCATGACTCTGCCCCCGCGCAGCACGATCTTGCGGTACTTCGTCCCCTCACGGTCGAAAGCGCGGATGTGTTCCACACCGGCCCCCTCAGCGTTCACCTCCCCTGCGGAAGTCAGATCCACTCCAGCCACTTCGAGCGTTGTGGTAGGGATGGAACCCTGGTACGGCTCACCTCTCCCCAGGATGTGGGCCGCCACGATCCGGGCTTGTTCGATGGCGGGCGGCACGATGCCGTACACACGTCCGCGATGCTCCGCCACATCCCCACACGCGTAGATTTGAGGATCCTCCGTCTGGAGAAAGTCGTTGACCAGCACTCCCCGGTTGCAAGGGAGGCCGGCCTGTTGCGCAAAATCGACGGCTGGACGAACCCCCACGCCCACGATCGCCAGCTCGGCCCGCAGTTTCTCGCCACTGCGGAGCCGAGCCTCCTCCACCGTGGCGTTGCCCAGAAGCGCCTCCACGGTCACCCCGACCCGAAATGACATCCCCTGAGCCTCCAGCAGGTTCTGCAGAACCCGCACAGCTTCGGGATCAAGCTGGCGAGGCAGCAGGTACAATGCCAGTTCCACCACGGCTGCTTCCACGCGCGAAGGGCTTGGAGAACGTCGCTCTGCCATCCTGAATGCTGAAGTAGATGATCAGCACCGCGGCGGCAGCGAGCAGAATTCCGCCGAACCAGTAGGGAGTGAGCGGACCCGCTAAGAACCTCGCCCACACCTCCTGCGGCAACTTCTGCAGGTACCACACCCCCGGGACGAACTGAAGGGCCGTGGTCATTACCGCCCAGAATCCCGCGTAGCGTAGCGCCCACGCGGCGTAGCCGTCTTCGGGCTCCCGCTTACACATGTACAGAGCGTAGGCGACCATGAAGAAGGCGGCGATAGACAGGCTGGCCAGGGCGCGGTGAAGCAGCGAGGGGAGAAACGAGGGGTTGAATACGGCATCGATCGTGCGACGCGCCTCAATCCGCTTCCCTGGCGTCAGAAGGAACGAGGCCAGGCCGTTGATCAGGGCCATGCCCATCCACGAGCCCAGCGCCCCGAGGAGCCCAAACTCATGTGCAGCCCGCGTCGGTCCCGCAGCCGATCCCAGGTGTAGCGGTAGAGCACAATGAAAACGGCTTCCAGCAGGAAAGCGCCGATCTCGAGAATGGGCGGCCAAAAGAAGATTCGGACGCCAGCGGAGAAAAACCGGGGGAAAAGGCCCGTGTTCAGCGCGACAATTCCCAGGCCGAGCACCGGTGCGAAGATCATGGCCACAAAGAGCATGTTGGCCAGGTGCCGGGCGAACCGATCGTACCGCGGGTCTTTCCTGCGGATGCCCAGCTACTCCGTGATCACCGCGATGACCGGACTACCCACCACGAAGTTGGCGAAGAAGATCATGTGAAGGAGCATCACGGCCGCCACGAAGCCGCTCGCTCCGAGAAGAGGTACCTTGAGGCCCGGTAGTTCCATTGGCTTTCCTCCCTCCTGCGTTCGGGTTCACGTTCCCCAGGAAAGCCCGCAGAACGACGTCGGTGGTGAACCTACTGGTTTTCGATGAGATTCGGCAGGCATGGAGGCGTAGGGACCGAATTCTCACCGGAGAGAGCGGTCCATTGGATCAGCCCCATTTGCCCTTCGCGATGTGCGTGGCGATCTCGGCCTTGATCGACTGCTTGAGTTCCCACGCCGCCTGCTTCGCGGTCTGAAAGATCTTCACGCAGCCGGGATCCAGGTTGTCGTCGATTCCTTTGCCGGCGATCTCCAGCACCTGGTCCA
>CAYXFI010000292.1:0-5335 GCA_964464205.1 uncultured Cytophagia bacterium | reverse complement strand
CCGCATCCAGAACCCCGTGTCGTTTTCGCATCCTATTCTCGCCGTCGACCGGCTTTTCCGCGGCCCCTTCAATGGCGAACCACACGGCTCGGCGTAGACGCCCGGCGGTCATCCGAGACCCACGTCTTTCCGAAAGCGATCCACCAGTCCGGGGTCGATCCGCGGGTACTCGAAGCCCTTTGCCGTGATCCTCATCAGGAGATCGTACAGCTCGCTGGCGCGCTTGCTCTGCCGTAGCGCTCGCAGTTTCTCGGGTCCCTCTCCCTCCAGAAGTTTGGCCGCAAGCGCGTCGAAAAAGTTGATGGCGTTCAGAGAGGCCACGTAGGCCTTGAGCGGGTCATCCCGCTGTGGGAAGATGTCCGGCTCGTGCGTCCCCTCCCACCCACTTTCGAGCAGCAAGTAGGACGCCTCCAGCGCGTCCCAGAAATGCACGCTCCCGAAGAGCAGGTCGTTGTCGATGCGCCCTTCGGAGTCGTTCTCGTGGCGCAGAAACAGACGTCCCCGTGAGAGGCACTTGCGCACCGCTTCGCTCACTTTCCTCCCCTCGAGGTACACGTGGGCATCCTCGATGTTCACCCCCATCGAATTCTCGTAGGGTGCCCATCGGCGTGCCACCTCCTCGGCGAACTGCTGCGTCGGGGTTTCCGGACCAAGCTCGCGCCGCACCTCGGCCACGATCTCGTCCCGAATCTGCCGCTCCACCTCCTCGCACATCGCCAGCGCGTCCTCTACGGTCTTGATGACCGTGTGTTCCGGGGCATCGTAGGGTTTGAATTCGATCGCGATGCCGGCCTTCCCCTCCACCGCGCGCAGCATCTTCACATAGTGGTCCCGCGTCCACTCCCACTGGGCCTCCGGCTCGTAGAGGAAATAGCCTTCAAATCCGTCCCGTCCGGCCCAGTCCGTCTGAAACTGACAGCCGTACTTCACGCAGAGCTGCTGGGCCTCGATCTTCATCCGGGTGGCCAGCTCGCGAACTTCGTCGATGTGCGACGACGGTCCCCCGAAACGAAACACTCGATCGCTGAACACGTTGGCAGCGATGGAGGTCGCGTGCATCCCCCGTTCCTCGAGCAGCACGCGCCAGACGCTCTCATTGGCAGGTCCAAACTCCCCGGGGTAGTGGAAGCTCACACCTTTCACGCCGATCCTGTAAAGGAACTCCACCGCCACCTCTGGCCGCACGTACTCGGGGTTCACCTCGCGGGCGAAACGGTCGCCCATCGGCCAGATGAAGTACCAGATTCCGGCCGAGAACCGCTTTCTTTCCGTAGCGCGCCAGGCCTCCTCGTAGGGGGTCCCGACGGGGAAGGGACGAACTTCGATCGACCGAACCTCCTGTGGCTCCAGCAAGCCTCCACCTCCACAGTCTTTTCCGTCGGTGCAAACGAGCTCGTTCTTTCGCCCTCGCCTCAGTCCAAGGGTTTCTCCAGCAAGAGCGTCTTGATCTCGTAAGGTTTCAGGGTCAGGCGCACACTGTCCCCGAATTTGGGCAGACGCACCTTGGCATGTTCCATCAGATCGGCCTCCCAGGCGGCCGCGAAAGGCAGTCCCCAGCGCAGTTGGAACGTCGTGTGGCGACCGGCCAGCTCGTACAGGCGCACGATGAGGTGCGGTGCTCCCTCCGCCTTCTTGACCGTCGTCAGGATTACGTTCTCCGGCACTCCCTCCACGAAACCCTTCGCCGGGGGCAGTCCCCCCGCGTGCGGATCCACCGCGCGGGCGAGGAGCGGGTAGTTGAGCTCGTACGCCCGACGCGCCACGCCGCCCGTCACGAAGGTTTCCTTGTGCGGGTACAGCGAGTACACGAATTCATGCCTCCCCTGATCCGCGAAGGGGGCTTCGTAATCGGGACCGGCATCGATCGGCCTGGGGGTACGGGGTGAACGAAGAAGCGTGATCCTCAGACTGTCGCCGCGAACGTCGAAGCCGTACTTGCAATCGTTCAGCAGGGCGACACCCCACGTGCCGTCGGACATGTCCACAAACTTGTGCCCGGAAACCTCGAATTTGGCCTTCTCTTCCGCGGTCTTCGGGTGGGTGGTGCGTGCGATCGTGCCGTAGGGAATCTCGAATACCGCCGCTTCCGTCTGCACGTTGACGGGGAAAAGGGCTTTGAGCAGCACGTGCTGCGCGTGCCAGTCCACCTCGTTCTCCACATCCAGGCGAGGCGAGTGAGCGTAGAGCACGTAGGTCTGCTCGAACCGGGAGTCGCGCCACGTGCGTACCACCCGAATACTGGCGCGTAGGGGCCCCCGCTCCACAATCCGAACGCTCTCCACGTCTTCCACCAGCCACTTCTCGCCCGTGTACTGGATGTTCCACGCATCGTAGTGATCCGGCAGATCACCGAATGCCTGGAGAACGTTCCCCTCGGTCCCAGGGGCCAGCACTTCGCGGTGGCGCACCCTGTCGTAGACACGCCTGAGGTTACCGTTGGCCGGATTGATTTCCACCCGCAGGAAACGGTTCTCCAGCACGTTCTCGGCGATCCGCAGCCCCGTCCGCACGGAGAGGGGCCCGCCTGAGCGAACCCAAAACACTTTGTAGCCCAATGCGGGCACATCCTCCGCCAGGAAGAGCAATCGATTGCCACTCACTTGGCTGAGCACCGGTTTCCCCCTGGCGTCCACGACCCGCCCCTTTCGGGCCAATTCCGGATCATCCAGCACGACCACGTCCGTACGCTCCCATGAAAGGGGGTTGAACACCAGCACGGGAGTGCCCTTGCCCCGAGTCTCAACTTTCGCCGCCAAAGCCGTGAGGCCCTTCTCCACGATGGCCTTGCCCGTTTGCTCCACGTAGTCGTAGTCCCGGTGGGCGTCTACGTACACCGCGGGGATGGCCGAGCCGGGAAGGATGTCGTGAAACTGATTCAGGAGCACCCGCCGCCAGCACTCCCACAACTCCTCGGTCGGGTAGGGAATCCCGGACAGGACCGAGAGCTTCTCCGCTTCTTCGAGAAGGATCTCGGAGAGCCGGTTCCGCTTCTTGATGGCCGCGTGCGTCGTGTAGGTTCCACGATGGTACTGCAAGTACAGTTCATCCCGAATGACCGGCAGCGACTTCGAAGCCGGATCGCTCTCGATCGCCTCCATCACCGTGCGGAGATTGTCGTGCTTCACCACAGGGTACACGTCGAGATCCTGAGCGTAGCGGATCCTCCGCAGGTTTTGACGCGTAGGTCCCCCTCCGTGGTTACCCACACCGTACAGCACGAGATGGTCCTTCAAACCCGTGATTTCCTGGAAGCGTTTGAACTCGCGGGCCATGCGCTCTGGATCGGCGCTGTGCACGTATCCGTACGGAATCAGCGCCAGGAGGCGGGAACCATCCGGAGCCTCCCACCAGAAGGCGTCGTGTTCCCAGGGGGTGGTGTCGTTCCAGCGCAACTTCTGGGTGATGAAGTACTTGAACCCAGCTTTCCGGTAAATCTGCGGCAGGGTCCAGCAGTAGCCGAAGGTGTCGGGGTTGTAGCCGACCACGATGTCTGCGCCGAACTTCTGAAGGAAATACCGCTTCCCGTAGAGGATCTGTCGGACGAGCGACTCGCCCGACGGCAGGTTCAGGTCGGGCTCGACCCACATGCCGCCCACCGGGAACCAGTGCCCTTCCTGGTAGGCCCGGCGCATCTCCTCGAAGAGCTCCGGGTAACGCTGCTCCATCCACCAGTAGGCCTGGGCTTGGCTCTGCACGTACACGAAATCCGCGTACTTTCTGGCGAAGTCCACCGCCGAGGCGAACGTGCTCCTGCACACCTCGATCGTCTCCGGGTCGTAGCGCCACAACCAGGCCATGTCGATGTGCGCGTTTCCGGCGAGGTGAATCGTGTTGCGTTTCAGGTCGCGGGCGAGCGGTTCGTAGCGCTTCGACTGCTCCTCCAGCATCCGGCCGAAACGTTTGAGGTCTCCGTCGAGGAAAACGGTGGCCAGCTCGCGCCAGAAGTCCGCTCCCGGGCCCTTGAAGGCCGGGGAGAAAAACTCCGCCCAGCGCAGGTTCTCGCGCACCCGAACCACGCGGTCCCCCAGCACGCGCAGATCCGCGGGGGCCGTGGGGCTGGTCAAAGCGTCGGTGAGAAGCTGGATGGGCTCGTATTCCAGCGTCCTTTCAACCTTCTTGCCCGCAATGGCGATCTGGAGTGCGAGGCCCTTCCCGGATCGGACGAGCCGCCGCAGCTCGTCGTGCGTCAGTTTGTACTCCACTCGATTGCGCAATTGCGCTTTCAACGAGACGGTGCGGACTTTCTTACCACCCACCAGCAGCGCACATTTCCCCGCCTTCGGTTGATCCAGCAGCGTGACGAGCTCGGCCGTCACCCGCATCTCCATCCGGGGCCCGCGACGCGTCTGTCGTACTTCCGGCGCAAACTCCACATTGACCAGGGCAACCGGCGGCACCACTTTCTCTCCAGCGAATTTCGCCGGAGGCAGCGCGACCGTCGTGAGGCCCGTCAACGGGTTGCCCGAAAGATCGGTGAAACGAACCGCGAACCCGAAACCACCCCCGCCATTGAAGACTTTCAAGAGCAGATGATTCCAGCCCTGTTCCAGGCGCACTCGAACCGTGTCCTGGTCCAGGCGCAGGCCACGGTACACGACCCGGCGCAGCACCCTCCTACCGTTGAGCCAGATCGCCACACCGTCGTCGCTCCCGACGAGCATCAGCGCTTCTTTCGGCTCGGGAGCGAAAAGGTACGAAACCGCGTACACGACGGTCTGCGTGTGCCGAGGCAGCGGCACCTGCCGCAGATCGACTTTGCCCTGTTCGTCGGCACGCACAACCTGCCAGGCAGACCCACCAGGGGGCGCCCCTTCCCCTTCCGTAGGAACCAGGCCGGGTTCACCCGGGAAGAAATGGGTGTCCAGCATCGAGTCCGGATTCACACCGGTGAATCCGCCCGAGACAAGCCAGCTCTCCACGGGCGTCTGCGCCACCGCCGAGGAGACCACCAGCAACAAAGCGAGCAACGCGCCCGAAAACCGTCTCCTCATTTTTCCCTCCCGAGCGTTTCACGTGACCGCGAAAGACCATGCCCTGCGCCTGCGGTGTGACCCGCGCAGCGCGGGACCTCCGGCACGACCGCGAACTTTATTCGAGATTGTTTTCGAAGTGCAACCCGTCGATCAACCGCAGCGTGAGGCCCTCGCATTCTTCGTCGAATTTCGCCGCGAACTCTCGGTCGCTCTCGTACAGATCGACCAGGGCCAACCGATGCTTCCGCCGATTTTCCTCATCTCGAAAGGCGAGAGCCAGGTAGCTGTAGAATCGGAAGAAATCGTGACGTGGATCGTAACGATCCCGGCCGCCGGCAACGTCCCGATCGTACTGCTCCACC
>CAYXFI010000291.1:0-5339 GCA_964464205.1 uncultured Cytophagia bacterium | reverse complement strand
GCTGTGCCGTCCAGGGTGGGCTCGTTGGTGGAGTAGTCCCACAGATCGTCGTGGTACACGACCAGATCTGATTGAAAGGGCGCCAGGGGGTCTTCACGGCTGAGACGGATTCCTTTGAGGCTTCGGAAGATGGTACCGTACACGGGCCCATCCACGAGACCGCCGACGATAGGGCGCCCGGTCTCCGCCGCGATCACGCTGTGTGGGTGTTGCGGCGTGACGCCTCCCCGTTCGGGTATGCCCACGAATTGACTCACGCCCCAGGGATTCCTCCCGAACAGCCAGTCCCGGTGGCTCAGAAGAAGCTCGTGGAAAGTACGGTCGCCGGTCATCCGTTCGTAGAGCAGAGCCTGGTTCACCAGAGCAGCGACCAGATTGTTGGAGCACCAGACGAAGGGCACCCCGACCCTGTAGGGGTTCTTGCGGGCTCGAAGGCGGATGGCCTCGAGTCCGGTCCGGTAGTAGCACGCGAGGGAATCGCGGAAGGCCCTGGAGGCGACCTGCCACAGGGCAAAATGCCCGGCGTTGAAGAACGGGTAGTACTCGTAGTGCCGGAGTGTGTCGAGGCCCATCCACGAAGTGGAGCCGATTCTGCCGGCGAATGCGAGCGCGTCTTCCAGGTAAGCGGAGTCACCCGTGACCCGGAAGAGCTCGGCAGCTCCCCATTCCATGTCGTCCGCCCAGGTAGCCTCGTGGTATCGGTAGGGCTGATTGTGGGGGGTACCCTCCTGGCATCCCGGCTGCTTGAGGCCCATCCGATAGACCTCGATCCCCGCTTTCAAGCAGCGCAGCGCGAACGGTTTATCGAACGCGCGGAAGATGCGCGCTGCCATGGCCATGGCCGCCGCGTAGCGACCCGCGAGATTGGCGATGCCGTTCGAATCGCTCTTGTACCGCCCCAACCCCTGCGGTTTCCCGGTGGCGTAGTACACCGGCCGGTAGCTTCCCGGTCCCCAGCCGTAGTCCGACGTGTCCTGGTGGGGCAGGTCCCATCCCGAATGATCGCGGTCGTCCGCCACCTGGTGGTAGAGCTGGTCGGGTGCGGGGTGCATCTTCAGCATCCATTCCAGGCCCCACCGAGCTTCGTCGAGTACGTCGGGTACCCCGTTCGGGAAGGGATGCCCAAGCGCGTCGACGGAGTCGACAAAGACGGACGGGTAGAGCTCGTAGGCCAGCAGCAGTCGGCACACTACGTTGCTCGATGTGAGAATATAGCGGAGGTAGTCCCCTGCGTCGTGCCATCCACCGCTGACGTCGATGTAGGTCCCATCGGGAACCGGGCCCTCCACGGTGCGACCGTCGAATGGGTGGCAGACTTCGTCAAGGAACGGGTTGTAACCGCAGCGCTGTTGCCTGAGGTAGACGAGAATCTTGCCGGGACACCGGCGGTAGGCATCGGCCGAAATCGAGAACGGCACCGACGATTCGGCGGAACCGGCAATGCGAATGCGGTAGCGCCCGGGTCGGGTGAAAGCGGAGAAGTCCAGCCAGTAGTGGTGCGGGAAGCGGCCGAACGCACCCCGGTCTTGGCCCAGCCTGCACGGTCCCCATGCGACCCGCCCGGTCGCGGCTTCGACCATCTCGAACGAGCTGCCGTCGAGAGCCCTGTGTGAGAAAGCGACGGCCACCTTGCTATCGTGGGGAAGGTAGCCGACCTGGTTCACACGGATGTAGATCTCCTGAGCTGAACCAGTCCGCTCGTTCGCCAGAATGGCGGCTGCGAGCAGGATTCGCAACCAGAACCCCGTTGGGTTCACTTCGCACTCCTTTCCCGAGTCTTGGTCACGCCATGACCGGCCGACTGGTGCGCAGGTTGTCAACTCACCCTATCACCTGGCGGGTACCCGCTCCGTGGCCTGAATCTCGTCGTACAGCTCCAGCACCAGGCCCAGGACTTTCTCCGGTTTGAGTCCGAGCATGCACTCGAAAGTGCCGATGGGGCACTTGTTCCCGCCGTGTTCCGAGCACGGACGACACGGAAGATCCAGGCCCGCCACGTGGTTGGCCACGCCGTAGGGGCCAAAGCCTAATTCCGGTACCGTCGGTCCGAAGATGGCCACTACTGGCGTGCCCACGGCGGAGGCCATGTGCAGCGGTGCGGTGTCGTTGGTGACGAGCAGCGCTGCCCTGCGGATCAACTCGGCTGACTGCAGCGGTGTGAGTTGTCCCGCCGCGCTCACCGCAGCTCCCCCTGACTCCTTCTCGACGCGCTCGCAAATCGGGCGGTCCGCCTCGCCCCCGACGAGCACTGTCCGGAGCCCAGTGCGGCGTCTCAGTTCTCTGCTGAGTTCGGCGTAGTACGCGGCGGGCCAGCGCTTGGTGGGCCACACACTCCCCGGCGCCGCCGCGACGAAACGCTCGACCCGGAATCGGCGCTGAACTGAGTCGACGATCTGAACGTCCTCGTGCGAAGGATGAAGCTCCGGGCGAAGACCGGAAGGTACCGGACCGAAGGGTCGCAGCAGGTCCAGGTTGCGTTCCACTTCGTGTCGGTCGCGACGGTAGCGAACCACGTGGGTGAAGAACTTGCGCCCGGCGCTCCGATCAAAGCCCACGCGGACGGGAATGCGGGCGAGGGCCGCGAGCGCTGCGCTCCGCAGAGAACGGTGCGGGATCAGGGCCAAATCGTAGCTGCGGGCCCGCAATTGGCGCGCAAGCCGGAGAAAGGACACTGGCCCCTTTTCCCGGCCGCGCTTGTCGTACGGAATTACTCGCCGCAAGAGGGGATTCCCGCGCAGCAGCGTGGCCGTTTGCGGAATGCACAGGAAGTCCAGCTCGGCCTCCGGCCAGAGCTGGCGGGCGGCTCGAAGGAGCGGCGTGGCGAGAATGACGTCGCCGAGAAAGGCGGTCTGAACCACCAACACGCGGCGCGGCGTTGTCCTGGTCATGCGGCCCGCTCCACTGCGGGTGAGGGGGCGAGGTGGGAGGACTTCCAGCGGCGGTGCATCCAGAACCACTGCTCCGGGTGGCGGCGAATCGACTGCTCGAGACGTTCTGTGAGAACCTGCATCACCCGGTGGATCTTCTCGTCCTCGTCACCGGGTTCGGCGGTGAAGTCGAGGTACTCCAGTCTCACTCGGAGCTTTCCGGGTGAGGTTCTCAGCGGGTCCACCAGCACGATCGGGGCCCCGGTTTTCAGGTGGAATACGGCCGGGCCTCGCGGGGCCGAAACCGGTCTGCCGAAGAAACGAACGAACTCGCCGTTCTTGCCGGCATCCTGATCGAACAGGATCCCGACGAAGCCGTTGTTCTTCAAAGTGCGCAGCGTCTCCCGGACCGAGGTGGGGCCGACTTTGACCACCTGCATGCCGACGCTGTTCCGGACCTGATCGATGAGCCGATCCACGAGGGGATTGCGCTGGTACGCCACGATCGGTCTCACTTCGTAGCCGAGAACGTGAATCGAAGCCGCGGCCCACTCCCAGTTGGCGAAATGACCGCCCACCAGAATCGCACCTTTCCCGCGGGACCAGGCTCTTTCCAGTACCTCGGGGTGGACGAACTCAACTCGCGCGCGAAGCCCCTTTGCCCCGAGTCGAGGAAGCCGTGCGAACTCCGCCAGCGTCAGTCCCATGTTGCGGTAGACCCGACGCGCCAGCGCAGCGATCTCCCGCTCGGATTTCTCGGGAAAGGCCTGCCTCAGGTTGTCCACCGTGACCCGGCGGCGGAGCCGCACGACGTCGAAGAGAAAAACCCCGAGTGCCTGCCCAATCCACCCGCTCAATCGCAGCGGCAAGAGCGCCAGTACCCCGGCGATCAGCCGCGCCAGGTAGAATTCGATCCTGTCTCGCAGTCCTTTCATCCCGCGCAAAAGTAAGGATTCGCCTGCTGATTGCAAAGCACAAGTGGAATGCTGTGAATTGGGGCGGTCCGCTGGCCCCTGCCGATTAGTGCCCGCGCGGGTTCGGCGCCCGCCGGCAGGGCCTGAGCGCTCGTGCGAAATCGGTAGAATGCGTACACTGCGCTACGGGGCCTCCGGGAGACGATCCCAAACTCCGGGCGAGAACGAGCAGTCGGTCGTCGGTCCCGGCGGCGAGCGATCGATGCGGGAGGACCTTTGGGGAATGCGCGCGTTCGCCCCGGTCGTCGCCGAGCCCATCGGACGTTGGTGTCTCTCCCGAAACCTCCGAGCGTTGGCCAGGGCCATTGTTCGTGCGAGCACTCCTTTGATCGGCCGAACCTGGTTCTACCTGCGTGTTCAGTGGCGCCGGACGGAGAGAAACCCGCGGAGGTCGAGGATTGCTTCCGGGGAACGGCGGGCGGTGTTGGCGGGACCTCAGATCCGTCTGCAGAAAATCGTGAACCCCGAATCAGATTCCACTTGCATGATTCGGAAAAATGGGGCATGCTTTCCCGGAAGTGGCTGGCGGTTCAACTGGGTCGATCGGCACAGTGGGCATGATTGGGAAACTTGTGAAAGACTCTCGGAAACCGCGGGGGGCCAAAGACCGCGGAGGGTGAGTGGGGAGGCCGACAGAGGATGTTCAAGAGTGGCCCAACCGCTTGCACAAAACGGTCTCGCCTCGAATGACGAAGCTCATCAAATCCCGGAATTCCAACTCGTTCGAGGCCTCTAGTTTGAACACTTTGGTTTGCCTGGCTTCGGACTTTGAGAAGCTCTGCCTTCGAAAGAGACTTGCGATGGCCTTGTGCCCAAGCACTGCGTCCCCCGCGTCGCTGCGGTTTGATGTCCATTTTGGGTGAGCATTTTGGGTTGTTCGAGAGATGAGCGCGGATGTTTCTGCAAGGGGAAATCACCGACGACCACCGAAGTACAGGGAGCAAGGATGAAGACGACAAATCTGGGAGTGGCTGCGATGTTGCTCCTCGGAATGTTTTCTCCGGCTGATCGAGGGCCCTGGGCCGAGGATGTGCTCCGATACGTGGATCCCTTCATAGGCACGACGAAGCTGGGGAACACCTACCCGGCCGTGTGCCTGCCCTTCGGGCTGGTCAAATGGACGCCCCAAACCCGAGCGGGCGAGCGCAAGGGAGACAAGCCCTACGACTACGCCGATTCGCGGATCCAGGGCATTCGCTGGACCAACTTCATGAGCGGTTCGGCGGTGCCGGACTACGGGAGCATGACCCTTATGCCTCTCGTGGGACCGCTCCGGACGGACCCCGAGGACCGAGCTTCGCGATACGACCACTCCCTGGAGGAGGCCCGGCCATACTACTATCGCGTTCACCTGCCGGACTACGGCGTCACCATTGAGGTCGCCGCAACCCTTCGAGCTGGGATCTTTCGGATCACCTTCCCGGAGACGGACTCGGCGTACGTCCTGCTTCAGCCGAACAACACGCCGCTCGCGCCGCACCAGCGGCCGGAAGCCAGG
>CAYXFI010000290.1:0-5346 GCA_964464205.1 uncultured Cytophagia bacterium | reverse complement strand
CGGAGGGGAACTCCCATCTTTCCCTTCCTCCCCTCGGCCCCAGCCAAATTGGACGACGGACCTGCTCGAGGAACTACGCGGGCGGATAGCCCCCTTCGGGCCTCGGAGTCGCCGCTGGTCATTTGCGTTCACGCCATTCCGAGCCCACCCTCCCGTCGCTGCTCGCTCTCCCAGTGCGCCGCCAGTCGCGCGTAATAGTCCGCCTTCCCCACCCTTCCCCGCTTGCGGAACCCCTGTTCGAGGATACGGCAGCGGCGCACCAGTTCCGAGGCAGCGAGCCGGCGCTGCCGAGCGCTCAGCGGCGCCTTCTCCAGCAGCTTCTCCAGGGCGCGCACACGGTACACGTCCAATCCCCACTGTCGCGACAGTTGATCCTCGTGTCCACCCCGCTTCACGATGAGTTTTTCCGGGACAAACAGGAAGGGCATCCGGCATGAGGCGCGCAGCCATAAGTCGTAGTCCTCGCACGCAGGCAGCGACTCGTCGAATTCCCCCACCTCTTCGAAGAAGGAACGATGCATGACCACAGAAGAGGGACTCACGATGCACAATCTCAGGCTGTGAGCGAAAATCCATCCCGAGTGCTTGTGGTGCTTCTTCTTTGGATTGACACGGCGCCCATTGCGAACCCAGATCTCATCCGTGTAGCAAACCCGGTAGCGCCCCGTCCTTTCCAGCGCCCCGAGTTGCCTTTCCAGCTTTCGAGGCAGCCAAAGGTCGTCCGAATCCAGGAACGCAATCCACTCGCTCGCAGCCGCGTGCAAACCGGCGTTGCGCGCGGCGCTCGGCCCCCGCCGCTCATCGAGTCGCAGATACCGCACCGTCGGCCAGCGGCTCTGCACCAGCTCCGCCGTGTCATCCGAAGAAGCATCGTCCACGACGATCAGCTCGATGTCGCGGTAGGTCTGTCCGAGTACGGACTCAACCGCTTCCGGCAACCAGGTAACCCGATTGTGCGTCGGGATCACTACGCTCACGCGCGGCATCGACCCTCCACCTGGCCAGCCGACTCGAAGTGTTGGAGGGGCGTGACGAGAACCTGAATTACGGGGATTCCAGCTTGAAAACCCGACCTGACGGAACGACGGAGCACAGGGCTCTGGACTCGCTGGACCCGCGCCTCAGGATCTCGGGCCAATTGAACCCATTCCGGCCGGTGGCAAGAGCGTCCGGTTCAAGGAACGGGGAGGTGAAGAACCTGTCGATCGTCCGGGCGGGTTGCAGTGCACGTCATCTTGGCTCCCACAGCGTTCCGCTCACGGGTCACTTTGTGGCTACGTGAGCTCTGAGGCCGGCAGTGGCCTGTCGTGCAGAACGGCTCGATGCGTTGCCACCCGGAAACCGCCCTTTGCGGACGCAGCCCCATCAGGTCATCTGGTGTCGTGGTAGTGATTCAAGGCAACCAGTGGAAAGGCGGCTTCTCCCAGAGCTTCCGGGAGACAAAGCCATCCCCAGAAATCGAGACCGAAGGGGAGACAAATGCTTGTCCCTCGAGAAAAGGGCGCTGCGCGGCCGAGAAAAACGCAGCCACTGCAATGCTGTCGCGAAACGACTGCCTTCGAGGCGTGCACTCGCAAGTACCCAGGATGGCGCTCTGGCCTTCACTAGCTGTTGCCCGGCAACCATTTTGCCCACTGGTCCCCTGTGCCGGTTTCGCGGAAAGACACCGCCCTGTGGGCGCCTCCGGTCTTTTGGTGTCTCCGCGAGAGTTCTTCGCAACACTACTACGCCGTGCGCTTCGACCGACCACGTCGTCGCGCCCGCCTCAACCGTTCCTTCAGATCCGGGAAGTGCGGCGAGTAAAGGATCGGCTCCTTCCTCACGACCAGTTGCCCGTCGGCCACGTACCGCTCCCCGCGTTCGCTAAGGTGCTCTACCAATCGTTCCCGCCATTCGCGCAGGATGTCGGCGTAGTCCGGATCGCCGGCGAGATCCACCAGCTCGCCGGGGTCCTCCTTGAGATGGAAAAGCTGCTCCTCCCCCGTGTAGGCGTGGAAGATGTATTTCCACTCACCGTCGGTGAGGGCATTCCAGTAATTCTCGGGTGCGTAGCACATGGAGTGCTCCAGATCGATCCACGGGCGCCAATTCTCGGTTCGTCCCCGCACCAACTCAAGAAGGCTACGTCCGTCCATATCCGGCGGGACCTCCATTCCGGCTACATCGAGAAAGGTAGGGAGTACGTCTCTCAATTCCACCGGCTGCGGTATGCGGCCGCCTCGCCTCTCGTCCATCCCGAAACTCTTGGGCCACTTCAGGAGCATCGGGATGTGGGCCGAACCTTCGTAGGCGTAGGTCTTTCGCCAGTGGTGGTGATCGCCGAGCATGTCACCGTGGTCGACACAGAACAGGATCAACGTATCGTCGTAGAAACCCCGACGCCTGAGCACATCCAAAATGCGACCAACCTGCTCATCGACGAACGAAACGGAACCGTAGTAACCGCGCCGAGAACGTCGCACCTGGGCGAGTCCCAAGTCCCCGTGCCAGAGATTCGGCGGTGGTGGTTCCGCGTGGGGCGCGAAGCGGGCCGCCCAGGCACCCACGACTGGGTCCGGCATTTCATCGTCCCGGTACATCTCAAAGAAACGCTCGGGTGGGTCGTAGGGACTGTGGGGACGGGCGAAACTCACTTTGAGAAAGAAGGGCTCCGAGCGCTCGTAGCGCTCCAGGAATTCCACGGCCATCGTGCCCGTCCAGTAGGTCGGGTGTAGATGCTCGGGGAGCGCGTAGGGCCAGGACCGATAGTCGTTCCAGCCGATGCCAGTCGCATCCGGATCCAGGCCGGGCGCCTGTTCCCGGAACCAAAGGTGGTAGTCGCTCACGAATCCTTCCGACTCCACCCTGCCCTCTTCGTCCAAAATCGTCCGGTGAAAGCCGTGCAGATTCCGCTGAGGGTGCCAGTGCATCTTGCCGATCCCGAGGGTGTAGTATCCGGCGGCACGCAACATACGAGGCAATTCGTATTTGTACCTTCGGGCGCCTCTGCCGTAGCCCAGCATCCCGTGATGCCAGGGGGACAGGCCGGTGAGCAACCCCGAGCGCGCCGGCGTACAGGAGGGCGTTGACGTGTAGGCGGACGTGAAGATCACCCCGTCGCGGGCGATGGAATCCAGATTGGGCGTGCGGATCACCGCGTTGCCCCAGCAGCCGAGGCAATCGTAGCGGTGCTGGTCCGTCATGATCAGCAGAATGTTCGGACGCTTCGAACCTCCTCCCGCGCCCGGCCCTATCCCACACCCGGCAGCAATGGCTCCCACTCCGGCCAGCAGGCTCGTACGCATGAACTCGCGGCGCTTCATTTCATCCTCCCGCTCGTTCGCACGAAAACGCAGTCCACCTTGCACAGGAGACCGCCACAATCGCCGCGAACGTAAAATACGAGCGACGATGCCTCCGAGCAAGCACAATTCCGTTGAGGTTCTTCGTCTCCCGCGGCAGATGGACCCGCGGGGCGGACGGCATCGAAACGAAACCACCTGCGCAGGTAGTTACGTCGTGTGGCGGGTTCACGGATTGGGCTGAGTGGAATTGAAGCGCTGAGGCATCAAAAGCGCGGGTCCAGAAGTGCAGGCACTACCATCGCGGTAAGGCAGGGTATTTCCGGTAGCAGATTGTTGAGCCCCGACTCGCGCCCGCAAATGCCCAACCAGACTGTTCGAGGGAACCCCCACGCAGTATCGTCGGTCTACGACGCCCCCGCAGCTCCGTCCCGTCTATTTCCGGCCTTCGATCTCGAAGGCGTTCAGCTTGGCCAGAAGGCGTTCCAGGATCGCCTCTTCCCCGACTTCGCCTTTGCCGGCCGGCTTGGCTCGAGCGATCCGGCGCACCTTCTGCGTCGGCAAGCCAGTTTGCAAAGCAGTCAGCAACTCACCGATCCATTCCGCAAGGTTGTCCTCTCCAAGCGACTCGTAGCTGGTACGCAGATGTTTCAGCTCACGCAGCGCGCCCTCCCAGTCGCCAATCCCGATTCGGGCAATCGCCTTGCCCCAGTGACAGGCCCGCACCCGATCGTCCAGGCCCGCTTTCTCGTAGGCCCGACGTGCTTCGCTCAGGTGATCCAGAGCAGCCTCGAAGTCGCCCGCCTCCAGTTCCACCATGCCCAACCGGTAGCGAATGACCGAGCGCCGCCTGTCCCCGAACGGCAACGCCGCAAGCGCTGCCGAGAGGCGAGAACGCGCCTCTTCAATCTGACCGTCCGCGAGGCACAGGTCCGCTTGGAGCACGAGTTCAGACAAGCGGTCCATCCCTGCCCCGCGCTTCTCCGGCGATTCCCGGTCGCCCCGGCCGGAATCGGGCCACTCCTTGGCCATTGCTTCACCTCCGTACCAGC
Source organism: uncultured Cytophagia bacterium (assembly GCA_964464205.1). GTDB lineage: Bacteria > Zhuqueibacterota > Zhuqueibacteria > Oleimicrobiales > Geothermoviventaceae > Zestofontihabitans. The sequence goes on along the minus strand of CAYXFI010000290.1, from coordinate 1,013 downwards.
TCCGATGCGGCAATCAATTCATTCTGCGCAACTTACGTGCCACCGCGCGCCCCGTGAAGACCGGATTCTCGGAACGCCGCTGCGACACCACCACTTTCCCCCCAAATTGACAGCGGCAACGAAAGACGAGTGCTCGCCTCCTGGTCAAGGTCCCATCAAAACTGTGACTCTCCCGCGTCACCAAAACTCACCGCGTTGGTGCTCCTCAAGGGATTGGCTTTCGCGCCCACCCCGACACTGGTGACGCCATACGCTGAATAGCCTCTGCCCGCAGCGCCAGGCCATCATCAGGTCCCTACGTTGACCGAACCTCCATGTCGCAGCCCGGGAGTGCCGCGTAGAAAGTTGACTTCAGCTTCCTTTCGCCTTCGCACCCTCCCCAGAGGTCTTCACACCTGTGCTGGCTCTCCTGACGCCAGCCATCACCCTCGGCTGCGCGGCACACCGGGCCTCCGCCGCGTCCCTTATTTTGGCGAATCGGCAGCACCCAACAAATCTCCATCCCCGAGAAAAAGCAGGTCCGGCCGCCCCTCGTTCCCACGCGTCACCCGAAGGTTACAGTACCTTCATCGTCCGTCGGCTGCGTAAACCATGCAAAAAACCCCTGGCCGAAACCAGGGGCAAAAAGTCGACGTCCCGAAAGGCTACCACTGGCCACTAACGGTTCCCCTGCAGCCGGTCCAGTTCGTACTGAGCTACCTGACGCCACCGGGCATCGCGCGCAGCCAGCTTGTAATAGCGGATGGCCTCATCGGTGCGTCCCAGCGCCGAAGCCGCCTTGCCAGCCTCGTAGGCAGCTGGCGCGAATCTCTGTCTGCGCAACTCCAGAGCCTTTGTCGCCGCTTCGAGAGCTTTGTCGTGTTTCCCCATCGCGTTGTACACGACCGCGAGACGATAGTACGCCTGGTAGTAGTCCGGCTTGAACGCAATGGCGTTCTCCAGAGCGTTCACCGCTTCCTGGTACTTACCGGCTTTGAAGTTGGCAATACCCAGGCTCGTGTAGGCAAGATAGT
>CAYXFI010000289.1:0-5366 GCA_964464205.1 uncultured Cytophagia bacterium | reverse complement strand
TCCGGCTCCAGGCCGGCGGCCAAGTCGCCGTGCGGAAGGCGGTGCTGGTGAGATAGGGACGGCGGGTAGGCTGTGCAAGCGGAGGGTTCTGGTCATCAGCTCTCCCGCAAAGCGCTGGAGTGCGACGACCCCTATCGTCGCGGCCCGTCCCGCTAGCGAGGAGTCAAGAGGCCAAACATACAGCAGTCTGTACTCCGCCCGCCTTTAGCGCCCGGGCCTCCCCGAGCCAGGGAGTGCAACGTCGAGCCCGTGCGGCTTCGCCGCACAGCTACGACAGAGTCGTCGCAGTCCCGAGCGGCTGGAGTGCGGCGACTCCCGTCGCCGCCCCGCGACCACGAAGTCGTCGCAGTCCAGGGTACCCGGAAATGGGCCGATCTCGGACGTTTCGGTTTTCATAGCCGACCTTGGGCGAGGGTGGGAGCCTTCCAGGGACGGTTGGCAGTGGCTGGATTGCGAGTGCATCTCTATCCCACCGGGCGGGTCGACGGGACGCGAGAGTCGAGGCGGGCGTTACGGTGCAACCGCAGACCGGGCTAAGCTCCGCTTGCTCCCAACGCCCGGTGCCTCTTGCTCATTGCCGCGCACGAAACTGAATTCCCGCGCCCACTTCCCACGGCGTCCCCTCTGTGAGCATCCGCCCCGCCCACACATCCAATCCGAGGTTCTTAGTCAGGGCGAACACAAGGCCAAGCTCAGCCACGTATCCGAGAACCGCTGTTGTCTCGGCCCATCGGTATTCGCTGCTGGACCGTTCACCCGTGAGGGGGTTCCAGGATTGCGATCGGTCCTCGACTTCCCGACGTGTGCGCTGCCACAGCAAGCCAAAACCGCCGTAGGGTTGGACGGACTTTGGGATTGGTGCGGAAAGCCTGACTTTGCAAGTCAGGTGTGTGAACCGCCGTCGTTCCCAGGAATGGGTAGTCTCGCTTCCCCAATTCGTCTGCTCTGTCAGCCGCCACTTGCTCAGTCCAGATCTCTGATAGGACAGATCAATTGCAGCTCTCGGCTTGTAAATGATGCGAGCGCCGAGGGAGTACCCCGTCGCATCAAAGCCGTCGCTGTATTTGTGATAGACAGCCTGCCCAAAAACGAAGATCGGGTGAGGGAGCTGGTACGTGCCTCCCAGAATTGCCCTGACAACTTCCCGGCGCGTGGAGACGTCGCAACTATCCAACGGAATCTCGACGTCCACGGCGCGGAGCATTTGAACGACCCCACCTACCACCAAGGCCATCACGGAAAAAACGGCCCCGCCCACTACGGCCTTCTCTTCGGCTGTCATACTGAACCATCCAGGCGGGTCATCGCCGCTCATGAATCCCAAGGCTGCGCCGACTCCCCCGGCGATCACACTGGCTAGCAGGACCTCGCCCGCCGAGGCGTGTCGTACGAGGGTGATCTGAGAAATTGCGCTCAGCGGCTCCGCTTGCACGAGTCCGGTTGAGTCGTTGCTATCGCGGAAGCGAAGCGAATCATCGTCGATTCCGACCAACCACACGAGGCGGCTGTGTCCATCGCGCTCGATCAGCCGCGCCTCCACGTGCTCCCCGGCTTTCGCAGAGGTTTGCCCGCCTGCCTGTCGGACCGTCAGTGCTAAGAAAAGCACCGGGACGACCCAAAGCCGTTTGCGGATCATCGTCACCCCTCTCGGTTTGGGGTACGAGGCGGCTGGTCTCAACTCAAACTCAGCGTGCCCTGAAGCACCGTTGGAACCGGCTGCGGTTCGGAACAGGACGCGTTCGAATCGCGTGGCATGGTAGCCCAGAAAGGCAGCATGCGACGACGGGAGTCGTCGCACTCCGGTCCTAAGGCCTGCTTTTCGCCCTGTCGGCCCCGCCTGAGCTCAACCAGAAACTGCTCTCAGGTTGGCTGGCCCCGCATCCCGCCGAGCAGCGGAACCGAAGGTGACCGGAGACGGCCCCACATTCCGATTTGAGAACGTCAGGTCTCCAACCGTTGGGGCGCATGGGACCGGCAGAACGCGGCCTCACACGGCGACGGTGCCGTCCTGGCCCAGCCGACACGCGACTCTTGGGCCCATCGGCCTTGCAGTGAAGACAATTGGCAGAGGCGAACGGGGCAAGGTAAGTCACATGCGCGGATCTCGGACGTTCTCTGCTTCGCACGCAGTCCGTGCACCCGAATGGCTCGTTCCACTCCCAAGCAACAGTGGGCAGGGAAGCAAGTATCGTGAAGCACAGAGACACCGAGCTCACGGAGACGACACAGAGTGAAGCGGGCGCATGCGACGTCTGTGGTTACTGGACAGAGGAAGATTACGTTTCTCTGTACCTCCTGAGTTGGCCAAGCCTTAAGTGCCGAAGCAGCTGCCCCGCGGCCAGCATATCCCGCGGGTCAGCTCCATTCTTTCATTCCTCCGTGCATTCCTCTGTGATCTCCGCGTCTCGGTGGTGACGGGTCAGTTTTTCACACTTCTTCCGAGCCAAAACGTCCCAGTACCGATTTTCCTCTTCACAAGAGTTGACGGACAAGCGCAAGGAAGAAGAAGTACGGCAGAAGCTGCTGCACCTCAGAGCTTCGGCTTGAGCGAATCCGTCCTCACCTCCGGACTTCATTCGGGAGAACAGCTCCACCGGAATACGCCGTCCCGATCGTCCACGTTCAGGTACAGCCCCCACGACCGGCCCGCCTGGTCCACTTTCACCAGGATCTCATTCCAGCCCCTACGCAGTTCGGCCTCGAAAATGTCCTCGTTGGGGGTAGCCACGCGCTGAACCGGTTTCTCGTGGACCACCTGTCCGTTCACCCACATTCGAACCCCATCGTTGCTGCCGAGCCCGAAGCGGACCGGCGTGTCCGCAGGCGACCACAGGTAAGCGAACGCGTACGCGACCCCCAGTGTGTCGGGATCGAGGAGCTCGACGAAGTCCACGTACGAAGACCGCGACGCCTCCCACTTCCGCCAGCGAATCGCCTGGCCACCAATCCCGGTGTAGACGGCCGTGCTGTCGAATCCCGATTCAGGTGGGAACGGGACCGGGATACCGGGCCAGCACGGGATCTCGAAGGGACCGATCACCCAACACCTGCGCATCGGGTGGCTAGCCAAGTGCAACGTCGCGATGAAGCGCTCGATGTCGCCGGTCTCCCCACTCTCTCGAATCCGCCGGATCCCGTGCTCCCTGGCGATACGAACGAACTCCGATGCCGCACGGTCGAACTCCGGTCCCTCCAGGTAGCCGGAATAGCCGCGTCGAGCCATTTCCAACCGGGAGTACAACACGGGCAACCACGCCAGCTCCACCCGAGACAGCAGCGCCGAGTCGCCCGCGGCGGCACGCCTCGCCTGCTGGAACAGACCGTCCGCTCGCTCCAATAGCTCCGGGGTGAGGAGCTCAGGCTCCAGCCCGGCGAACAGGTGCAGGTGAAGCCGGGACTTTTCGAGCTGATCGTGGAGGAGATCCACGTACTGCTGCACGTAGTGCGCCGCCGGACCGTACACACCCTGGATGAACTCCTGAACCAACTTCCTCCCATTCAGATCCGGATTCCACATCAGTTTCGCCAGCACCCAGGCGCGGAGCTCGGCCATCTCCCCGCCTCCGCCGGGTGGGTAGCTCCCCTCGTAAAAGAGGCCCGTCACGCCGTGTTCGCGGTAGAATTTCGGGTCGCGGAGCACCGCATCCAGATTGGGAAAGGGCATGAGATACGCTTTGAAGTCCGTCGTGTACTCCCACACCCAGATGTGGTCGGCGTGATTGCACCACTCCTTCAGGTGATCGATGTACGCTCGATTCTCGGGACACTCCCGGTACAGCGAGTGCACGTTGCAGGCCGGCGACATGTGGCAAAGGCGAATGATCACGTTCGGCCGGGCCTTTAGATTTCGGGGAGGCTTCTCCGACCAGGTGTACGCCAGCGTTTCGATCATCACCCCAGGGTAGCGCTTGGCCACGCTGTCGGCGATCGCGTTCACGAAACGCAGCAAGGATCCCGAAGGACTACCCTCGGCTCGGTTCACCTCCGCGCACCGCTCACACTCGCAGAACCCCGCGCAATCGTTTTGGGACACGGAGACCACGCGGATCCCCGGATTCTCCTCGATCCAGCGGTAGACCTGTCGAGTGGCGATGCGCAGCACGTCCGGGTTGGTCAGGCAGAGCTGGGCGTTCTCACGACGGCGTTCCCCGTTGACGAGGGCGAAGTACTCGGGGTGCTCGTCGAAGTATTTCTCCGGCGGCACCAGCCGGTAGAAGCTGTGCACAAACGGGAAGTGCAGCACTTTGCCGCCGCGGGAGCTGTCCAGCTCCGCGTGGGTCCCGTTCACCCGGTTGCGAGCTGCCCAGTCCCCGTCGAAGGCCTCGGTGAAGAAGGGCTCCCGGTACTCGAACGCGGGCGCCTCGCGACGCCGGAGACGCGGCAGAACTACCGTACTCCGCTTCGGGATGCGCGAAACATCACGCGTGTACCAGCGACACCCAAGTTCGTCCTCCAACAAAGCGTAGACGCCGTAGAGCGTGCCCCTCGGTCTGCCCCCGGCGATGAACAGGTCCGAACCCCTGGTCGCGAGCAAGAATTCCTCTTGTCCTAGGGGGTCCTTGAGCAGGTCGCCGAGAAGAATCCGAGCGGAATCACCCACGCCCAGGAAGATTCGGTGGTGCGCCGGCGCCCTCTCTTCGGAAACGATCGGGAGCCTCGCGCCGGACATTTGAGCGAGGAACGTCCGCAGTTCTTCCGCCGCGTGTTGTTCAGCGGGTGTGGCGTCCTTCGGGACCACAATGGTGTAGTCGCTGGCCCCGTGGGACACGAGGGTGATTCCCCCGCGACCGCAGGCCAGCAGGCTTCCCAACACGACCGCGATGAGAAGCGTAGCAGGGCGTGAGACGGGGAAACGCATCGCAGGTCCTCCGTTGCTTGCGCAGTTCTGGGGATCGCGGCACATTTCGACGGGACGTTTGGTACGCTGAAATGTAGGCCAACCCTCGGGTGGAAGTCAAGCAATTTCCGCGGGTTGGGGAATCGCAACCAGGACGCAGCCTTCGAAGGGTAGATTCCGGACCTCGTGGAGGGACGCATTCCTACGCGTCCTGGGCATTCTGGCGGACGCAGATCAACGCAGAAAAACGGTGATGAACGCAGAAAGTCCGTCTGAGCCTCACGCTCCGCGGTGCGTCGCGTCGTTCGATGGACGCTTGGGAGCGCGACGCTAGTGACCCCAGTTCCACAGCAATTCGGAAATTTGCCCTTGGCAACTACGGGAAAACACAGGGTTAGGGGTCGCAAGAGGGAAAAACGTGTGCTCTATGCAGGATCTCGGTAGATTCTCCTTGACTTTTGCCCTTGTTACGGCATGTACATCAAAGAAAGCCGGTCCAGGCGAAACGGACGCGTCCACAAAACCTACC
>CAYXFI010000288.1:0-5377 GCA_964464205.1 uncultured Cytophagia bacterium | reverse complement strand
TGAAGATCGAATGGCTCCGTCCTCGGCATGTCTGGGGTCCTCCGCGGTTTCTCTGTAGCTCCGCCCGAGGGGGCCGGCACAGCCTCCGTCCACGGCCACGCTCGAACCAGCGCCGGGTCGGTTCGTCTGCCCCCCCGATGGATCGAAGTGGATGGCCGCAGAAACGGGGCCGTACCATGGGACCTACTCGATTGCCCCCAATGGCAGCAACTCCCTGCCGCGCAAGAAATGTTCGAACCAGTTGAATTCCTTCTTCATCTTGATCATTTGATGCCGCAGCTCGCGCAGACCGTGTCCCTCGCGCGGGAATGCCACGAACTCCACAGTGCACCCATTCCGTCTCAGGCCCATGTACATCTCCTTGCTCTGCGGAAAGGGGACCCGGGCGTCCTTCTCGCCGCAGAAGATGATGGTTGGCGTGCGCGCGTTCCGCACGTACAGGATGGGGGATTTCTTCAGCCAGAACTCCCAGTTGTCGTACGGAGACGACGCGTGCCAGATTTCCCGGATGTAGTGCATGTCCGTCTGAGCGTAGAAACTGAACCAATTGGCACCCCCGGCGCCGGAGCCAGCCGCCCGAAAACGATCCGTGTGCGTGATGGTCCAGTTCGTGAGGTGCCCGCCCGCGCTCCAGCCGTGAACCACCAGGCTGTCCGGATGCGCAATCCCTCGCTCGATCATCGCGTCCACGCCGGTCATCAGGTCGTCCCAATCTTTCTCGAAGTAGTGGCCGATGATGGCGCGCATCCAGTCATCGCCGTAGCCCGTGGAACCACGGTAGTTCGGCTGCAGCAGAACGTAGCCCGCTCCCGCCAGCACGTGTGGGTACGTCGCCCAACTTGTCGAAAAGGTGAGCTTGTACGAGCTTTCCGGTCCACCGTGGATTTGAAGGACCAGCGGGTACCGACGCTTCGGGGCGAAATCCGGTGGCTTGATCAAGATTCCCTCCACCTCAGCGCCGTCCGAACTGGCCCAGCGCACCACCTGGTAGCGAGCCAGAGCAAGGCTATCGACCCAGGGATTCAGGCGCGTGAGCTGTACCGGTTTGAAGTCCCTCAGATCCGCCGCGAAGACGTCGTAGGGATGTTGCGGGTCGGTTCGAAGGAAGACCAGCTTGCGCAGCTCCGGCCGGTAGTGAAAGCTGGAAAAGACGCCGGGATACTCCGTGAGCTTCTTCCAACGCCCGGTACTGGGGTCCAAACTGAAGAACTGGGTGGTAACGCCGCAGTTGGCCAGGAACAGAATCTTCCCCCGTTTCCCGCGCTGGCCGGTCCACACGTGGCTGTACACCTGCCACGGGAAATCCGGCAGCAGATCGCGCACATTTCCCGTCCGCAAATCGAGCCAGAAGATGGACTCCTGGTAATACGTCTCGAGCTCCTCGTTCGAGTCGGAGACGAACGTGAGCGCCGAGCCGTCGGGAACCCATTGGAGGCTCCGCTCGATGGCCCCGTTCTGCGTGAGCTGCCGCAGCTTGCCTGTGTGGAAATCGTAGACGTAGATCTCGTTGCGGATGTCGTCGTCCCGCAGGGCGGAGGGAGCGGCGATGAAGGCCACGGAGGATGCGTCCGGGGAAAGACGGAAGGAACGAATGCTGAACGGTCCGTGAATCACCTCCGACACCCGCCCCGATTCCAGCTCCACCTTCCAAAGGTGCACGTTTCTCCGTTCGTGATCGACCAAGTAGGCGTCGTAGCCTTCCTTGCGGCGCTTTTCCTCCCGCGAGGCGAGGGTATCCGCGGCGAGGAAGTAGATCACGCTGCCAGAAGGATCCCAGGCGTAGCTACCGACCGAGCTTTTGAAGTGCGTCAGCGCCCACGCCTCACCGCCGTCGGCGCGCATGAGGTAGAGCTGCGTCCTCTGGTCGCGCGCCGAGCGGAAAGAAATGAGGGCCCCATCCGGGGACCACTTCGGGTCGTAGCAACTGGCTTTTCCTCTCGTCAGCTGCACGGGCTCCTGCCCCTCCGCGACACGCCAGACGTGAGTCACGTGGCGATTCTGCTCCCAGTCAGCCTCCCTCACGGTGAACAGAACCGCGCTTCCGTCCGGGGACAGCCTAGGGCTGCCCGCCACACGCACCTTGTACAGGTCCTCGAACGTCATCGGGCGGCGACCCGCCCAGGCGGCCGTGCCCACCACGTATCCGATCAAACACAGGACCAACACTCTGATTCTCACTGCGCGCCTCCTCGCGCTTCTCCAGTGCTCAACTATTCCGCCGCACACGGTCAAGATACAAAACTCGGGGCGAAAAACAATCTCCAGAGGCTGTAGGGCTCTCGCACTCACCCAAGACAAACCGCGTGCGGCATGGCAAACTGGCGACCAGGACCTGCGGTCGCCGCGCGGTTCTCCCAACCCAACTGCGCTCGCACCTGCGCCGTCCGCCTCAGGCGCCAGGCGGGGCTGCGCGCGAAGGCTTCACCGTCGCGTGGAAATTGGCCTTTGCGCAGGCGCAGGACTTTGCTATTTTCCGGGCGTCGTATCCACGGGACACTTCGGAAGAATTCGGGAGGAGAGGATGAGCCGAACTCGGATGAACGGCAAGTGCGTGCTTGTGACGGGGGCAAGCACTGGAATTGGCAGGGCGGTGGCAGTGCAGGCCGCCAGAGAAGGGGCGGCGATCATCGGCATCAACTACCTTTCGAGCGAAGAGGCTGCCCAGCAGACTCTCGAAATGGTGCAAGCCGCTGGCGCGAAGGCGATCCTGCTTCGGGCCGACGTTTCGAACGAGCAGGAAGCCTCGGCAATGGTGGAAAGCTTCTTGGACCAGGCCGGCCAGCTGGACCTCCTGGTGAACAACGCGGGCGCGCTCGTGCAGCGGCATGCCATCGAGGACATGCCCACGGACCTGTGGCGGCGCGTTTTCGCCATCAACGTGGAGGGGGTCTTCTACGTGACCCGAGCGGCGATCCCGGCTCTCAAGAAGAGTCACGGAAGCATCGTGAACATCACTTCCGTGGCGGCCTACACCGGCGGGGGACCTGGATCGGTCCACTACGCCGCCACTAAAGGCGCGGTGGCCACCTTCACCATCGGCCTCGCGAAGGAACTGGCACCATTCGGGATCCGCGTGAATGCCGTGGCCCCGGGGCCCATCGACACGCCCTTCCACGAGCGGTTCTCTTCCGAGGAACAGATCCGACACTTCGAAGAGTCCACGCTTTTCAAACGGCTCGGCACCGCTGACGAAGTGGCCGCCGCTGTCATTTTCCTGGCCAGCGAAGAAGCGACCTACGTCACTGGCAGCACGATCGACGTGAATGGGGGAATGTACTTCCGGCTGTGAGTTAGACGGCGGCCCTACCCGGCGCGCGAATCATTCAGAAGTGAGGTGAGAAAGTGAAACCATCCGTACTCCGCCTGCTGGCCCTGACGGGGCCGTTGGTCTGCCTCAATCCAACTCTTGGGCGAGGAACCGGCTCGTACCACAACTACGAGGAGCTGGCGAAAGAACTCCGCACACTGGCCAGGACCTACCCGAGCGTCGTGACGGTGGAGAGCATCGGGCGAAGCGCGGAGGGGCGAGACCTTCTGCTGCTAACGCTCACCGACCGCGGCGCGGGCGCACCGGAAACCAAACCCGCCCTGTTCATCGTGGGCAATCTGGAGGGCGACCACGTGGTCGGGAGCGAGATCGCTCTCGAAGTGGCCCGAGGCCTCGCCGAGGGATACGGCCGAATCGATTCCGTGCGCGAGCTATTGCGCAAACGCACTTTCTACATTCTGCCCCGCGCGAATCCCGACGCTGCCGAGCGCATGTTCGCCGGGGTGAAATGGGAACAGAGGGCAAACCTGCTGGCGTGGGACGATGACTTCGACGACGTAGCTGATGAAGATCCGCCGGAGGACCTGAACGGCGACGGCTGGATCACACAGATGCGCGTGCGGGATCCAGAGGGAGAGTACACGGCTGATCCGGAGGATCCAAGATTGCTCAAGAAGGCGGATCGCGCCCGGGGCGAGGTGGGCGTCTACAAGCTCTACACCGAGGGGATCGACAACGACGGCGACGAGCTGTACAACGAGGACGGTCCCGGCGGGATCGAGCTAAACCGCAATTTCCCCCACGCCTACCCCTACCACCAGCCCGGCGCCGGCAGGTACCAGCTCGAGGCTCCGAAAGCCCGCGCCATTGTCGACTTCCTGCTGGCGCATCGGAACGTGGGGGCGGTGCTGGCCTACTGCCTGCACGAGAATCTCCTGAGCCCGCCAAGATCCGGGGGACAGCGTCCGTCCGAAGGTTCTCGAGGAAGCAGCCCGAAATCGATGCGAGAGTTTCGGCGACGTTTCGTGCGGAAACCCGCCACAACTGTGAACACCCAGGACGTGCCGTACTTTCGGCACGTTGGCGAAGTTTTTCGGTCGATCCTCGGGGTGAAAGGCAATACCCTGATCACCACTGAGAAACCCCGCGGAGCCTTTCACGAGTGGGCCTATTTCCAGTACGGTGTACCGGCCTTCGCGACCACCGCCTGGTACCCCACTCTGCAGCCCAAAAGGGCCCCGAAAGACACGGCAACCGCAGGCGCACCCGGCCCGAAAAGAGGCGGCAGCCGGGCTCCGCGCAGCCGCAGGCCGAAGTCCGGGAAAGCCCGCCCTGGTCAGGGCGACAAAAGGAGCACGGACGCCGAGTGGCTGAAGTGGTTCGACCAGAACACGGCAGGCAGGGGCTTCGTCCGGTGGCAGAAGTTCGAACACCCGCAGCTCGGCGAGGTGGAGATCGGCGGCTTCGTGCCCTTCGCTCGAACCAATCCGCCCGATTCGCTGCTCCCGGAACTAGCGGGGAAACACCTGCGCTTCTGCCAGTTGCTCGCGTCCTGGCTCCCCGAGATCCATTTCGAGCGGGCGGAGGTCGAAGCTCTGGGTAAGGGCGTGTACCGGCTCGCCGTGCAAGTGAAGAACGTGGGATACTTCCCCACCCGGCTGGCTCACGCGGTGAAGGCGCGAGCCGTGAAGCCCACGCGCGTCGAAATCCTCACCGATGCCCAGCTCATCAGCGGCCGCAAATTCGCCTTCCTGGAGCCGGTCCCCGGCTCGGGCGGCATCCGAGAGGCCGAGTGGATCCTACGGGGACACAAGGGCCAGAAAGTGACCGTGAAAGTGATCTCCGAAAAGGCGGGGGTGCTGGAGCGGGTGGTCCGCCTCGAGTAGCCAACGCACAAGCCCAATGGAACGGATGTTCGTAATGAGATCGGTGAAGAACTCTCGCGGAGACGCCACGCCCGAAAGCAACGCAACCACTCAGACCCAGCATCGGCAATTCCCAAGCGCGAATGAAAGGGAGCGAACAGGCCGCTCACTGGCTGGGGCAAAAGAGAACCTCTGTCTTTCGGGATCGCGCACTTTCCGCTGGGGCGCCAGTCCGTTGGACGAG
>CAYXFI010000287.1:0-5397 GCA_964464205.1 uncultured Cytophagia bacterium | reverse complement strand
ACGCACCGCGTTTACACGGGCTTCACCGTGGTGGAGAAGCCGGGTGGCCGCACCCTGGTCGACTACGAGGTGACGGAGGTGCACTTCCGCCCGTTGTCGGACGAGGAGATCTGGGCGTACATCCGCACGGGCAGTCCGATGGACAAGGCAGGTGCGTACGGGATCCAGGATCTGAGCGCCATTTTCGCGGACCGGATCGCGGGCTGTTTCTACAATGTGGTGGGTTTTCCGCTGACCAAGTGGTACGTTCGAATGCGTGAATTCCTGGGAGAGGGATGAACGAGCAGAGCCCGGGCAAGAGCGTGGGCGCGATCCTGCGCGAAGCGCGGGAGAGCAAAGGGCTCACGCTGGAGGAGCTGCACCAGCGCACGAGAATTCTGCCGCAGTACATCCGCCTTCTGGAGCAGGATCATTTCGACTTTTTCCCCGAACCGTACATCCGCGGCTTCGTGCGAAGCATTTGTGAGGAGCTGGGCCTCGATCCCACACCTCTGCTGGATCAGATCCACGAGCTCCTTCACCCACCTGAGCTGGAGGAAGAAGCCGCTGGCGCGGAAGTGGAGGAGACAGCGGGGGTTGAAGGAGGGAAAGCGCGTCGCACGGGCGACTTTGTAATCGTGGGGCTGATTGTCGTGGTGCTCGGAGCGCTGGTATACGGGTACACCCAGTACAGGGATCGGTGGTTTGGCCCTGGGAAGCGGACCGTGGAGGAGATCCCGCTGGAGCAGGCCTTGGCGGAACAGGCGGCCAAGCCGAAAAAGCAGACGGCGCAGCCAGCGAAACCACCGCAGCGAAGTGTGCTCCGTTTGGGTATCCGCACCACGGACAGTTGCTGGGTGCGGGTCGTGGCCGATGATTCAGTGGAGTACGAGTATTTGTTCGGCCCTGGGGGACGCCAGCGGATCGAGGCTCTCGAGAAACTCTACATCAAGACCGGAAACGCGGGTGGCCTGGTGCTGACGTTGAACGACCAGGAAGTGGGTCCTCTGGGGAGGCGTGGCGAGGTGGTAGAGCTGTGGATCAGTGCGGACGGAGAAGTCCAGATGCGAGGCCGTGGTGGGCGGCGGGTCGTCACTCCTACGGCGCGGGATACAGGACAGTAGGGACTCAAGATGACCGGTGATCCAATGGGCCGAGCAAGGGCACGTGCGTTGGTCGTGCTCGTTCTGACGCTGGGGATGGGCCTGTCGATGAGCTGTGCCCGACGCAAGCAGCAGCCGGAGTCGGACGTGCTCCTCGGCGGGCTGACTCAGCAGACGCTGCTCCAGCGCCTACCGTCGTGGAAAGAAGCTTTCGAGGCCTACCGGCCGGACAGCGCTGCGGTCGAGGTGGTGCGCCGTGTGAACCGGCCCGTGGAGGTGCTGGTCTTCCTGGGCACCTGGTGTCCGGACAGCGAGAGAGAAGTGCCGCGATTTCTCAAGACGCTGACAGTGGCGAACAATGCGAAGGTACGGGCCAAGTACTACGGGGTCCCGCGGGGCTTTCGCGAGAAAGACGACACGGCGGCGCAGTACGACATTGTGGCCGTACCCACGTTCATCGTGCGTGTGGGGGCGCGTGAAATCGGCAGGATCGTGGAACAGGCGGAGGCGGGGATCGAACGAGATCTGGCCGCTATTCTGATGCAGGCAGGTGTGGTGGGGGAGGGGAAGTGATCCGGCTGGATCTGACAGGCGGCGCAAACATTCGCCGGATCTACCTGATCGGGATCGCGGGCTCGGCGATGGCCTCCCTGGCGGCAATATTGAATGAGGTCGGCTACGAGGTCTCCGGGTCGGATGACCACATGTACCCGCCGATGGACTCTTTCCTGCGCGAGCGCGGCATTCCGGTGCACGAGGGGTACGACCCGGCGCACCTGGACCCGGAGCCCGATCTGGTGGTGATCGGGAACGCGATTTCGCGGGGGAATCCCGAAGCCGAGTACGTGCTCGAGAAGGGCTTGCCCTACGCCTCGCTGCCGGAGGTCCTGCGGGATCTGTTCATCCGCGGCAGGACCAGTGTGGTGATCACCGGCACCCACGGCAAGACGACCACCACTGCCCTGACGGCTTGGATCCTCGAGAGCGCCGGGCGAGAGCCGGGCTTCTTCCTGGGCGGCATCGCGAACAACTGGGGCCGCGGCTACAACGTCGGCTCCGGGCCCTACTTCGTGATCGAGGGCGACGAGTACGACACCGCGTTTTTCGACAAGGGCCCGAAGTTCCTGCACTACCTGCCGCGCGTGCTGGTCGTGAACACGATCGAATTCGACCACGCGGACATCTACCGCAGCTTGGAAGACATCCTGGTTGGATTCCGCCGGCTGGTGAACATTGTCCCGCGCAACGGTGTGGCCATTGGTTGGGCCGACGACGCGAACGTGCGGTCCGTGCTGGAAGGGGCCCACTGTCCGGTGATCTGGTTTGGCGCGGAGGATGCGGACTGGCGGGCCAGGGTGGTTGCGGTCGGTGAGTCGGGAACGGAGTTCGACGCCTGGTTCCGCGGGAAGGAATTCGGTCGTTTCCGCGTACCGCTTTTCGGAGAGCACAACGTGCGGAACGCCCTGGCGAGCATTGCGGTTTGCCATTGGTTGGGAGTCTCGGCGGAGGAGATTCGCCGGGGGCTGGAGACTTTTGCCGGGGTGAAGCGAAGGCTCGAGCCGCGGGGCGAGGTCGACGGGGTGCTGGTGCTGGACGATTTCGCCCACCACCCGACAGAAGTGCGCGAGACGCTGAAGGCCCTGAGGCTGCGCTACCCAAAGCACCGGATTGTGGCCCTCTTCGAGCCTCGCACGGCCACGAGCCGACGGGCGATCTTCCAGGACGAGTACGCGCGGGCTTTTGATGCCGCGGACCTCGTGGTGATCGCTCCCGTGCACCGGCCCGACAAGACGGGGGGCGATCCGGTTCTGGACACTGCGAGACTGGCCGACGATCTGGTGCGGCGAGGGATTCGCGCTTGGGCTGAGCCGACGATCGACGCCGTGGCCGAACGCACGCTGCAATTGCTCGACCACCGGGACGTTGTGGTCACACTCAGCAACGGGTCGTTCGGGGGGATTCACGAAAAGCTACTGGGCGCGCTCAGAGAACGGGCGCGTGGTCGATAGATCACGGACGGGTACGAACGGGGTTTGGAAAGGAAGGTGAGGTCAATGGCTGCTGAACTGGAGAGACAGACGGAGCAGAGGACTCGCAGAGAGGGTCAAGGGCGAAGGAGGGCGCGAAGGCAGGAACACAGGTCACGTCGCGACGGGGAAGTGCACATTCCCAAAATCGACCGGATTCTCATCGATGTGCAGCGGCGCCTGCGCGATTCCATTCACCGAGTCGTGCTCGAGGGGCTCGATTCTTTCGAGCGGAAGAGGATCCACCGGTTCTTCGAACGCTTCGACGGCATCGAGACGCGCACGGTTCGCGAAGGGGACGAGTACAAGCTGCACGTGATTCCGGTGGGGAACATCAAGAAGCTGGCCCGGGAGAAAGCGGAGGAAGTGTTGCGGACGGGTCAGCCGGCCAGTCTTCCCCCCATGGGTAGCTACGAGCGCTTCATCGTGCACACCACGTTGAAGGACGTGGAGGGGGTGGAGACGGAGAGCTCCGGTGAGGGGGAGGACAGGCACGTTGAGATTCGCCCGAAACGCTTCGGCCGGTCGCTGAAGAGGATTATCAAGAAGATCCGGATCTTCTGAAACCCCTGTGCGAGGACGGTATCTCTCGAAGCCGGGCGAGCGCAAGACCGGTTACAGAAATTGACAAGAAATGCCGGCCACCCAAGGGTGGCCGGCAGGAAAACGCTCAGCACAAAGTCAGGGGGATGCTAAGTGAGAGGGGGAGTTTCCGGCTACCGCAGGAGCAGCATCTTCCTCGCCGCTCGGAAATTCCCAGCCGTGAGTTCCGCCAGGTACACGCCGCTCGGCACTACGCTGCCCGCGTCGTCCCGACCGTCCCATGCCACCCGATGCTGGCCAGCCGCCAACCTTCCCAGTTTGAGCGTGCGAATCAGCCGGCCGCCCTGGTCGAAGATGCGGACGGTGGTTTCCGCCGGTTCCGGCAGGGAGAAGCGGATCTGTGTGCCCTGATTGAACGGATTGGGGAAGTTCGGCCAGAGCGTGAACTCCTGGGGCAACTGCTTCTCGGATTTCGCCTCGACGGTTAGGTCATCGACGAGCAGCTCCCGTTCCCCTCCCAGGCTGAGGCCGTAGATCCGGTAGTAGTAGCGCTGTCCCGGGACGACGTTGTGATCCTCGAAGGAGTAGGTGCACTCGGTGGATTCGGTTCCACGTCCCTCCACGAAGCCGATCTGGGTGAACTCGTCTTCCGCCTCCGACCGCCGGTGTATTTCGAACCCGCGGTTCTGAACCTCGGAGGCGACTCGCCAGGTGATCCGGATGAAGCCCTCGGTCAGGTACTCCGCGTTGGCAACCAGAAAGGTGACCGGCAGACTCTGGTCATCCTGAGCGTCGGAGAGCACCCAGTCGGAACTGCCCGAGGGGATCTCCACCGTGGCTTCGACGTAGTTGTTGCTGGCATCACGGGTGGTGGGTTCGTACTTCTGCCAGCTTCCCCCGGAGTAGCGCCAGATGTTGAGGTTCGATTCGGTGTTCCCGTTGAGCTCGCTGTCCCGGTAGTAGAGCCGCAGGGTCACGCTGTTGTCGGCGGTGCTGGCGTTGAGACTGTACCAGCGGGTCAGGGAGTGTCCGGCGCCGGAATGGGTGCTGCCGGTGTGTCGGGTGACGGTGACGCTTCCGAGACCGGCCCCGTCGGTGATCTGGCACCCGAGGTTGCCTACCGAGTGGGCGTCATCGCTGCTAATGGTCTGGGTACAGGCGATGTGTCCCACCAGGTAGCCGTTTTCGGTGAGGCTGGCCGGCGCCACGGTGGGGGTGTAGCTTCCGGTGTTCACGGTGCTTCCGCTGGCGATGTTGAGGTGATAGAAGCCGACGTTTCCGGTGAGGGTTTGGGTGCTGCTGCCGTCGAAGATGAAAGTGGGGGTCTCGCCGGCGTCGTACTTGTACGTCCCGCTGCAGTTGAAATCACCGGCCACCTGGATGGTCCACTGATTGACGTCGAAGGTCTTGCCCGATTCGATGGTGAGGTCGCCGTTGATGTCGAGGGGCTCGTTCAGGCCCGCCCACTGAGAGAGCTCCGTGGGCTTGTTCCCGCTGATGATGAGGTTGTTCAGGTAGCAGTCCTGGTATGGGATGATTTTGGCCGAGCTGACCCTCGTCGGGTTCATTTTGAAGGTGCCCTTGGAGACCTGAAACGTCCCGCCCATGCCGAGCTGAGACTCGACCACAAATACGGAGTCGGCGTGGGAGTAGAAAGCCCCGTCGACATTGATGTCCCAGCACGAAAACCCCGCATATGTATCGAAGACGCCGTATTCCTGGATATCCAGGCTGCTGCACTCCAT
>CAYXFI010000286.1:0-5410 GCA_964464205.1 uncultured Cytophagia bacterium | reverse complement strand
AGCGGGCGTGGGGATTCGTCACACGCGTTGGATATCTGGTGTGGAACTCGGATCGAGCCTAGCACCAGGCCTGACCGTCCGCTTCCGGTTTGCTGTTCGTCCGGGGAATGTGTGGCAGGAGCGTGGGACTGTTTGGGGTCTGGGACTTGAATCCACTGAGTACCAGCTGGGAGGGGTTTCGGGGCGACTTCAACTCGATTACGTGTACGACCCGCACCGCGCCTTAGGCGCTTCTAATGGTCTATTCCTCTCGGTCCAGCTCTTCGGCGGGTGGGAGGATGTGGAGAATGAGCGGTTCTTCACGAAGTCTATCAAGGATCTCGATTTGGTGCGGCGGGCCCTCACGTTTCACCCACGTGACCCGCGACGATTTGGTCTCCGGTCGGATCGCGACCTGATCGATGAGAAATACCGGGACGGGCTGGCGGCGGGCTTGACTACTGGCGTGGCCGAGACGCTGCGCGTGGCGGCGGCGGCGCGGGGCGACACTTACCACGTTGACCGCTACGACGAGTTCGTCTTCGGCTTCGCCGCCTTGATGCGTCAGGCTGGGGAGTGCCTACCTCGCTATCGGAATACGATCGGTCAAGAGCGGGAATGTCTGCAGACGCTCATCCAGGGGTTCGCTGAACGTCGGGCCAAGCTCAGGAAATGCTACAA
Organism: uncultured Cytophagia bacterium; assembly: GCA_964464205.1. GTDB lineage: Bacteria > Zhuqueibacterota > Zhuqueibacteria > Oleimicrobiales > Geothermoviventaceae > Zestofontihabitans. The sequence goes on along the minus strand of CAYXFI010000286.1, from coordinate 4,750 downwards.
CGCGAGGGCGATTCGCACTTTTTTGGACCTCTGCACCGCCGCGGGAGACGAAGAGTGGTACCGTCGTTTGCTCTCCAAGTACGTTCCGGAGAACCACTGCTTTGGCCACGCCGATTCGCTGTACTTCGCGGCGCTGATCGGCGATTCCACCGCGCTCGGGGAACTCGAAAGCCTGAAGGGTGCCAATCCCGCCTACGAAGATACCCTTGTATACCTCCGATTCCTCGAGGCCTTCCGGAACAAGGAGACGAAGCGTCTGAGAGAAGTCGGGCCGAGCCGAGCGGTTTTCCGTTTCCAGCGCTTGCCGATGGCGCCGCTGTTTGGAGATGGGACGGTGGAAGACGACGCGGCGCTGCTGGCCAAGCTGTTGGAGGCCGAGAACGAGGAGGCTATACGTAGGAGTCTGCTCGATCTACTGACGCAGTCGCCGCTCAGCGGTGCTTCGATGGTGGCCGCAGGCTTGGCGGGGTCGGAGTCGGCCGAACCGGATTTTCGCAGGATCGCCCAAATTATCGAGGATTACTATGCTCAGAGCGTGCGGCTGGGGGGCGTTGTAGCGTACTGGGGGGCGGAGACTTACCGCAAGAAAGCTACGGAGGCGATTCCGTGAGAGGTATGCGTGTCCTCGAGAAGATCCCCCTGTGGGCAGCGGTTGTGGTTTTTTGGGGTTTGCTGCTTGTCGCCTTTGGCAACGTCCAGGCGGGGGAAGGGAGCAAGTACTTCCGCATTCGGTCGGAGGGCTGTGATGGTGCCCTGCCTCTGGACTTCGAGGCTCTGCTCAAGAGCACGGGGGGCATGGGCGGGAGGGTGGAGGTTCGCGCTTCCCTTGACACGACCGGCAAGGTGGTCGGGGCTAAGTACTTGGTCAAGAGCGAACGAAGTGGGCCCGAGCCTTTTTGGCACGAAGTGGAACGCGTCGTGCAGACCTGGTGCTACTCGAGGGGAGCCGTCTCACGGGATTGTTTCTTGACTTTCCTCGTCGTGGTGTATCCTGTGGACAGAGGCGGGGGCGGTTTCATAGAGATCGACCTCACTGGGTTGCGTTTGAAGCCCGGATGGGTCGTAGACACGGGGAGGCCTGCCGAGCTGGTGCGCATCGAGAATTTGGACGAGGGTAACGTTATAGTATCAGAAGCGTTGTCCCAGTTCGTGGGAATTGGACCGCAGAATGCCTGGGGCACGGTGAAGAAGATCTGGGGCCAGCTCGGATGGGGGTTTCAAATCGTTTTCATCTCTCTGACCGTAGGACTGGTGGCGGCCATTCTCGGTGTAGCTGTGAGGGGAGCGAAGCCGTGGGTGAGACCGCCTCTCTATAAGCGTCTGTTCGGGAAGGGCGGGAGAAGGTATTCGTACAACAAGGGCGAGTACCCGAGAGATTTGGGAAGTGGTGATGCCCAGGTTGTGAGAGAGCTGTGGGAACTTGCGATCCGCCGGTCACATTTTGATGCGGACTCTTTGCCGGAAGTTAATCCGGACACGATCAAGAAATTGGAAGACCTGAACAACTTCGCGACGGCGGACTCCCGATCATCGGTCGAGATCCTCGAAAGGGCCAAAGGTTTGGGTCTGGTGGGACAGAACGCGGTGCTTGCGGATGGCGACTTCGTGAAAACCCGGGAGCCCGAGGTGGCTGTCCCCCAGAAGACTACGCTGAGTGTGGATGAGGCGAAGACGCGTGCGGCCGAGATTCTGGACCGAAAACTGGGGCCGTCGGAGTTGATGCAAGTTGGCGGCGAGCTGCAAAAGTGCAAGAGAGTCGCCGATGTTGAGAAGATTCTTGAGCGATACGGTCTGTCGCTCGAAACGCAGGCGGCGCCGCCTGTTGCCGAGGGGGAACTGAAGCAGGCTTCCGAGATTCGACGGATGATCGCGGAACGGCTTGAGTGGTCACGCCTCTACTCAGTGTTCGGAAACAAGGGATGGGCCGGCCTATCTGACGAGGATGTGAGTCACCTGCGACACCTGACTTGGGAAGGGTGGTGTCGAGGTCTCGTCGAAACGGCGTTGAAGGAAGCGGAGAAGCGAGCGGAGCAGGGGTTTGAGTTGTTCGACGTGTTCGTAGCGGGATTGAGCAACCACCTGGCCAATCGAAACGAATGGTACGCCTCGCAGGAGATCGACCGGGCGGTGGACCGAGCCCTCGCGGACAAGGTCGATACTAGGAGGTCGAATCTGGACAGCCTGTGGGCGATCGGAGCGATCGCTCCACTGGTGGGACTCTTCGGTACGGTTTGGGGGATTTCGAAAGCGTTTGCCAAGATCCAGGGTATCCATGAGGCCGAGCTGCGTATGGCAAAACTGGCTGGCGACATCAACATTGCTCTGTCGACAACGATCGCCGGTTTGATTATCGGTATTGTAGCTTTTGTCTCTTATTATGCTTTCAAGGACCGGATCGAACGCCAGGCTTCGGCAGTGTCTAACTACTTCATTCGGATCACCAACCTGCTGTGAGAGGAATCGGAGCGAGCGCGTTCATGCGCATCGAGGGACGACAACAGAGGCGGGTCTCCAGAGCCCTACAGGTTCAGTTGACCACTTTCGTACTAGGAATCGGTCTGCTGCCGTGTTCTCAGCTTTGGGCGCAGACGCCACAACAGAACGGGGACACAGTTCGCGTGTTCTCCCAGGTTGGCTCTGTCTGGCTCAGCAGAGATGCTTCGCGACTGGAATTCTCAGTCGAAGGGATGGTCGTACTGAATTTGGACGGGTTGCTTCAGGGCACAGAAACAAGTTTGCGCTACGCCGAGATCGACGATCCTTCCCAGGTCAATGTGAATTACCGCGTGTACTTGAGCCGAACTGGCGAAGAGCTTCGATCGGGGGCATTTCCACTGAACCGGGGAGCAGCGAGCATCGGCCTTCCGCGGCGAAAGGTGGAAATCGGCGATACGGTCGAAGTCAGGGTTTCGCTGAGCGGGGTCGGCTACGTCGATGTGACGGACCAGCTCAACCAGGTGTTCAAGTACCCCAAAGCACAACGTCTCGGGGTGGCCCGTGTCTGGCTCGTCGAAGAGAGGTCCCGGATTGATTGGATGTACCTCGCCTATCTCGGCAGGTGGTTTCGGGAAAGTCTGGAGAGGGGGGGATGGATATCGTATGTCCTCCTACTGATCCTTTTGCCCTGGGGGCTAGGGCTCTCGGTGTATCACCTTTCTCGGCTGTATTTGTCGCCCTGTTGGTCGATCCGCTTCATTCGTCAGAGGATTCGCGAAAAAGACTGGGTGTCGCGCGCGAACGACAAATGCCCCGTTGACGAGTTCCTTTCAGGCTTGGCTTCTCGAGCGGAGAGAATCATGTCGCGCCGCCAGGGGCAGAGGGTGCATCGCACGGAATTGAGGGCGCTGGACCAGGTGTGCAAGGCAAGGATCGAGGGGTTGGCGGACGAGATTGTGGGATACAGAGTACGCGGCGAGGAAAAATCCGGAGTGCTTGGGCGTGTACTCGGAGCACTGCCGGTTTCGCTGGACTCCCTCTGGAACGCGGCGGTGGTGGCTCCGCTTCTAGGTCTTCTCGGTACGGTGCTCGGCATAAGTGAGTCTTTCGGTCGGGTGCATCACGTGATGGTTTCCGAGGGATCGCGAAAAGCTATGTCGGCCCTATCTTCGGGGATCAACACAGCCCTGTACACGACTGTGGATGGTTTGGCGGTGGGCATCCTTTTGATGGTTTTTTACTACATATGCAATCGTCGAGCGAAGTCCATAGTTCAGGCGCTGAACGAAGCCGGTGAGATCTTTTGGGAGCGGAACTTCCGCCGCTTGGTGCGGGAGAAAGTGCAGGTGGTAGAATGAACAGCCGTGGTCGCGAGGACCTGGAGAGCCGGGAGCCGGAAAAGACCCCGCTCATCGACATGGTCTTCCTTCTACTGATTTTCTTTTTCGTGAACCTGGCCATTCGTTCGGAGCGAGTGGAGTCTCAGACATCCTTCTTGCCTGCGGATGTCCGGGCTGAACTGCCGAAAGTTCCGGCGCCAACGGCGCTTTCGGACACGGCCGTCATCCTGGTCGAGGTCCTGGACCTTCAGGCGCGGAGCACTTCGAAGAGGCTGTGGACCCTTTGGGAGAAGGTCAGCCGGTGTGCTTCGAAGTGCGGGTCCGCGCAGATGCCTTCGTTGAGAGGAAATCGGTTCTTTGTGACAACCACTTCCCTCGACCGCCTTGAGTCGATGGCGGCGGGGTTGGGGATGGAATGCGACTGCAAGCAAGTGGCAGAGATCGTCAACAGGTTTCCGGTGCCTCTTCGCTCGCCCGACCTGAAGGTCAAGCTGGAGCAATGGGTGAACGATCGGCTACGTTTGCTGCCCAGTGACGCGAGTGTGAAGCTGCACGTCAGGATGCCGAATACGACACCGGTCACGTTCTTGCGAGACCTGTATGAGCTTGCAGACTCTCAGAGTCGGATTCGGCCGAAATACATCTACATCCGGTCTCTGGAAGAAAAAGTCTGACACCTGGAAGCTGGAAAGACGATGAACAGTCTCCCGAGAAAACGGACACCCCCACGCAAGGCGGAGCTCACGCCGTTGATCGACGTGATCTTTCTTCTGTTGATATTCTTCCTCGTTACGATGCGAATTATCCCAAGCACGGCGGGAGCTGGGGTAGAAGAAGGAACCTACCCGGTGAAGGCGCTGACGGATAGGGATGAAGCCAAAGGTCAGTGTATTGCCGTTTTGAAGTGGGTGCGAGAGGCGGATGGGGAATATCGCACCTACTACGCTGCGATTGTCAATCGGCCTCGCTCGGGA
>CAYXFI010000285.1:0-5410 GCA_964464205.1 uncultured Cytophagia bacterium | reverse complement strand
TCCGGACGTCCACGGACAGGGTTTCCGTACCCCCCACCCTTTCGAACGCACCCTCCTGCAGCACGCGCAGGAGCTTGACCTGCACCTGGGGCGGTAGGTCACCCACCTCGTCGATGAACATCGTGCCCCCGTCCGCCAGCTCGAATCGACCCTTGCGCAGACGGTCCGCCCCCGTGAACGCGCCCTTCTCGTGCCCAAAGAGCTCGCTTTCCAACAGGCTCTCCGGCAGTGCCGCACAGTTCACCACCACGAACGGCTTGTCCTTCCGCGGACTGGCCGCGTGGATCGCTCGCGCGACCAGCTCCTTCCCCGTCCCGCTCTCGCCAAGAATGAGCACGGTAGCCCGGGTCGGCGCCGCTCGAGCCGCTACGCTCAGAGCCTCACTCATCCGCTGACTGACGTACACGATGTTCCCAAATCCGTGCTTCTCCGCGATCTGCTCGCGCAGCCAGCGGTTCTCCGAGATCAGTTGCTTGCGCTCGCGCACGCGGTTCACCACCAATTCCAACCGATCCAAGTCGATGGGCTTGGTCAGGTAGTCCACTGCGCCCCGCTTCATGGCCTCCACCGCGTTGTCCACGCTGCCGAACGCGGTGATCACCACGAAATCCAGCTCCGGATTGATCTGTTTGCCCCTGTGGAGCAGCTCCAGCCCGTCCATCTCGGGCATGCGCATGTCCGTGAGCACCAGATCAATTGGCAGGGAGCGGATCTTCTCGAGAGCGTCCCCCGCAGCATCCGACACGTGAACGTCGTATCCCTTCTTTCGCAGGAAACCCGCCAGAGCCTGCGCTTGCTGGACCTCGTCGTCTACAACCAGAATCGTGTACGTGCTCATCCTTGCGCTCCCCTCGGAAATCGCAGTACGAACGTCGTCCCCTCACCAACGCGGCTTTCCACGTCGATCGACCCACCGTGAACCGATACGATCCGGTGCACCAGGCTCAGGCCAATGCCAGTCCCCTCCGGCCGAGTCGTGAAATACAGGTCAAAAATCCTGGGCAGGACTTCCGGCTCGATGCCCGGACCCGTGTCTTCGACGGTCACCCGTGCCTCCTCGTCGTCCGCTTCCAGCCCGATCCGGACCACGTCATTCTCGCCGCACACCTGCACCGCATTCTGAATCAGATTGACCAGGGCCTGCTTCAACTGCCCCGGATCCAGCTCCAACACCACCGGCGACTTTTGCTCGAACTCCAACCGAATTCCCTTCTGCTCGGCGGAACTGCGCATGAGGTTCACGCTCTCTCGGATCACCGTGTTCAGGTCGACCGGGCGTTTGTCCGGCTTCGGAGGTCGTGCGAATTCCAGGAACTGCTGGACGATCTGGTTCACGCGACGCGTCTCGGTGACCAGCGTATCCGTCAGGGCGGCGTATTCCTCCGCGTCCTCATCCCCTCTCGGTGAGAACTCCCGCGCCAAACGTTGCGCAATCACCGAGATGGCGTTCAGCGGGTTGCGGATTTCGTGGGCGATTCCCGAAGCAAGCTGGCCCATTGCGGTGAGGCGTCGCTCCTGGGCAAGCTGCCTTTCCAACCGCACTCGCTCGGTGATATCGCGGAACACGGCGAAAACTGTTTCGACATCGCCGTTCTCATCCGTGAGCAGCGAAGCGCTGGCGATCAGCACCCGTTCTTTACCATCGAGGCGACAGACGAGCTCCCTCTCCTCCAGCGGCAACCTGCGACGGCGCACCTCTTCAAGCAGCTCGTGAACGCCCGGTGCCTTCTCCGCAATGCGGTCTGCTCCCGCCCCGCTGGAGAGTTTGAGGATCCGTCGCGCCGCAGGGTTGATCCACTGGATCCGACCTTCGGCATCCACGGCCACAACCCCGTCCCCCATCCGATCCAGGATGCCGGAGCTCAGACCTCGGATCCGCTGGTAGGACCGCTGCGTTTCCGCGGCCAGCTGTTGCGTCCACAGGTAGGCGAATGCCAGTGCTCCCGCGAAGAGAAGCACAAGGGTGGAGACGAGCACGCGCGTGACCATCCGCTGCTGCGCGCTACGCAAGGCCGCCTGACTGACACCCACCCGCAGCAGGGCAACTCCCCCATCGCCCATGGGAAAGGGCCGAACCGCCTCGAATACCCGCTCACCGCGGAACGTGCTCTGCCGCCACAGAAAGCCGCCCCCACGGAGCAGGTTCATTAGCTCCGGGTCCGATTCGATCCGCGACAACGAGCGGACGTTTTCCGTGGCCGCAATGATGCCGATCGTGTCCTGAAGCGCGATGTACTCCACATCGCTGCCCCGGGCCAGCCGCCGAATCATCGTACCGACCCCGATCAATCTGCGCAGCTCCAGCAGCCGGCGGGCATCGTAACCCACCACGAGGATGCTTCCGTCCGCGAGCCGGGCTCCCGCGCGGTACCAGTCCCCGTCCCACGAAGAAAAGAAATCGGCGAACTCCCGCTCCTGTCCCTGCTGGAGAGAATCCAGGGCAGGATCCCAGTTCAGCCAACTTCCAGGCACCGTGTCGGGCCAGGCGTATTCCACCCGCCGCCCCCTCCAAAGAACCACTGCGTCGAGCGACTCCGAGGCACCCAACTCTCCCAGCACCCGTCGGGTCCCCGTCGGCCCCAGCACGCCAGAGCTCGCCCCCGTCACAGAACGCACCACTGTGAGGAGACGGTCGAGCAGAAGGTTCTCGATCTCCGCCATGGAAACGATGGCGTTCGCGCCGCTCTGTTCGATGACCGACGACAGGTGCTCGGCGTGATCCCTGGACAGCTTTACCAGCTCACGCCGGGCCGACCAGTAGTCAAAGAGCACCGCGCTGATCACCAGCGAGAACACTACGAGCAGGGCCAGGAGGAGGCCGCGCGCTCCCAAACGCGCTGGCAACCCCGACACCGTCCAATTACGCACCATGTTTGGACCAGCTACTCCGCATTACCGAACTCAATGGTTCGAGCCACAAGGTACGAAAAAACTCGCCCACACAAAACGATCGCTTCAAGCCTCGGCCGTCGGAGGCCGCCACGTCGGTCCCAGGCCCACAGCAACCAAAAAAAGCGCCACACTCGCATTTCCTCCAGTGTGGCGCCCTCGAGTCTTCCCGGCTGAGCACGGGATCAAACCGCTGCGCAGGACGTCTCGCAACTCCCGACTCGCCTCTACCACAGGGGGCAGTGGGAACCCGCCCCGCAAAGTTGCCACGTCGCTCCGGCCACTGGAACGCTCCTGAAACGACCGATCCTCGCGTCGAGGCACTACCGCATGCGCATGTTGGCCTCGCTCTTGGTTAGACCGGCCGGCAGCTCGAATTCCGAATCAGGAATCTTCTTTTTCTGGACCTTCACGGCCACGCTCTCTTCGCGGACTTTGCCCATCCCGAGGTCCATGGTGGTGATGCTCTTCAGCGGCAGGCCATGCAGCGGCTGGATCTCCGCTTCTCCCTCGCCCCCGACGATTCCGTAGGCGCGAAGCATCGCGATGAAGGTCTCTCCCAGGTCGTACTTGTCCGTCACCCAAACTTCCATGAACGGCTGCCCGTTCAACAGACCGACATACTTGACGCACTTGTAGCCGAGGATCTTCTCGGTGTCACCCGTCTTGTTCCAGGTCAGACGGAATTTGCCCTCCATCATGTCCTGCATGGCCTTACCCATCCGGCTCTGCATCATCTGCTCAACCATCTGGCGCTGCTCGGGAGGCAAGTTCTCGAGCTCCTGCGCGACCTGAGAACGGGCCTGCTGCATTTGCGCCCGCGCCTGCTTCTGCATCTCTGCAATCTGCTCGAAAGTCATTTCCGTGTACGTCTTGTTCTTCAGGTCGATGCTCCAGACCAGACCTTTGTCTCCCCGGATGATCGTGACCTGGCTATCGGGCAGCTCGACCACCTTGATCTTCCCCGGGCCGTAGTAAGTGATGTCGTGCTTCTGTTTCGTCTGCTCTCCCATCATCGGCATGGTCGTGTGGACCACCGACTTCATCTCGACGATTCCCTCAAAAGGCTTCCCAGCGTAGGAGAATAGGGAGAACGTCCACACAAGCGCCAGGGTTATCGCCAGTACGACTTTCCAGTTCTTTCTCATCGCGCTACCTCCGCGTTTGTTCTTGTCGTTTGCCTGAAACGGGACGAATGTGTAAGTTAAGATGGTGCTGGGACGCATCTGCCGACCAAGCACTTGAGCGCTTGGCGCTGGACAAAAGTTCCCTTCCCATCTGCATTTTCGTCAGATCTGTGGCAAACGTCACAAGCACGCCCGGCCGCCATTCGCGGCTCCGGTCTTGCGAATTTCTGGGCCACGACCATCAAGAGCGCAGGAGGGAGAAATGGAGATCAAAGTCGTACAGATTGAAAAGCCGGAGGACATGAACATCGTTCTGGGCATGTCCCACTTCATCAAGACTGTGGAGGACGTACACGAGGCCCTGGTCAACGCCGTACCGGGCATCAAATTCGGATTCGCGTTCTGCGAGTCCTCTGGTCCCCGACTCGTCCGTTTGACCGGCACGGACGACGACCTGATCGAAATCGCCAAGAAGAACGCGCTCAACGTCGCCGCTGGCCACTTCTTCATCCTGACCCTGGGCAACGTGTTTCCCATCAACATCCTGCGCGCACTGTGGACGGTGCCGGAAATCGTCCGCATCTTCTGCGCCACCGCCAATCCGGTGCAGGTGATCGTGGCTGAGACTGAGCAGGGACGTGGTGTACTCGGTGTAGTAGATGGTCTCTCCACCCTTGGCGTCGAGACGGAGAAGGACGTGAAGGAGCGCAAGGAATTCCTCAGAAAGATCGGCTACAAGCTCGGCTGAGCGCGCTGCCCCGTCGCCGCCACAGGAGTCGATAGGCAATCCCAGGCCGGATCGGGAAAACGCCCGGTCCGGCCGCGTCACATTCCGCGCATCACGGAGTGGTTGCAACCAGCGAGGAAGCAGATGCGAATGCTTGTGCTGCAGCACGTCGAATTCGAACCCCGGCAAGATTCTCGACCGGGCAAAAGATAGGGGCTAGTCGGTACAAAGCGTGCACCCCTGTTCTCAAACCGCCCTCCCGCAAACCGATGAGCACGACGCGCTCGTCCTGACGGGCAACCCCATGAGCGTACACGACGAAGTGCTCTACCCGTGGCTCGCGGAAGAGAAGCGCTTCCTGGCCGCAGCGCTCCGGTCCGGAGCCAGGGTCCTGAGGGTGTGCTCAGGGGCCAGCTCCTCGCCGAAGTGCTGGGAACGCGTGTGTTCCCCCTGCCGCAGCCCGAGATCGGCTGGTTTCCCATCCAGTGGACGCCGCAGGCTCAAGACAAGGTCGGGATGCCAGGCCAAAGCGAGGTGTTCCACTGGCATGGAGAAGCATTCGACCTGCCCAACGGCGCCGAGAAGCTCACCCACAGCCCCGCCTGCCCGGTCCAGGGCTTCGTCTACCGAGAGCAGGCCCTGGCTCTCCAGTTCCACTTGGAAGTGA
>CAYXFI010000284.1:0-5420 GCA_964464205.1 uncultured Cytophagia bacterium | reverse complement strand
CGCCGCCACCGTGCCAGCGCCGTAACTCATCTCTCCGTGCGTCAGCGTGGGACCATCCTCCACGACCAGCACGCGCTTGCCCCGCACGACCCCAGGGGCCTCCACGTAGATCGGGGGAGCGGCATCGATGACCAGCGCGCCCGGGTTCACACGCGCCACATGCTCCCGCACCGCCTCGATGCCTTCCCCACTGGCCGTCTCTTCCTTGTTGATCACCACCACATCGGCCATCCGCAGGTTTGCCTCGCCCGGATGGTACCGCAGCTCGTGGCCAGGCCTGTGGGGGTCCACCACCACAATGTGCAGGTCCGGTTGGAAGAACGGCAGGTCGTTGTTGCCACCGTCCCAGATCACCACGTCCGCTTCCGCCTCAGCCTGCCGCAGGATCTCCGCGTAGTCCACCCCTGCGTACACCACGTTGCCGCGGCGGAGATGCGGTTCGTACTCCTCGCGTTCCTCAATCGTGCACTGGTAGCGATCCAAATCCTCAAAGGTGGCGAAGCGCTGCACACGCTGCGCGACGAGGTCGCCGTAGGGCATCGGGTGGCGCACCACCACAAGCCGCTTGCCGTGGGACTTCAGAATCTCTGTCACCCGTCGCGTCGTCTGGCTCTTTCCGCAGCCGGTGCGGACCGCACAGATGGCCACCACGGGCTTCTCGCTCTTCAGCATCGTGTGTTTAGGGCCCAACAGTACGAATGTGGCACCCGCGGCCATGGCCTCCGACGCCTTGTGCATCACGTACTCGTGCGAAACATCGCTGTACGCGAACACTACCTCGTCCACGTCGTGCTCGCGGATGATCTCCGTGAGCTCTTCCTCAGGGTAGATCGGAATCCCTTCCGGATACAGACGCCCTGCCAGCTCCGCCGGATACTTCCGATCGTCGATGTTGGGAATCTGTGTGGCGGTGAAAGCCACAACCTCGTACTTCCCGTTGTCGCGGTAGAACAGGTTGAAGTTGTGAAAGTCCCTTCCCGCCGCGCCCATGATCACCACACGGGTCCTACCCATACATCCTCCGAAGATTGGTCCGCTTACCTCCGTGTCAGAGAAAGTCGCCCCTTCGCCGGGCACTTTCGGCGCAGCTCCCGTCTCGGTTGCGTGCGCCCCTGCCCTCGGCCGGGGCAAAAAAAGAGGCAGGTGGGAATAACCTGCCTCGGAGGGTCTACACCTCAACCGTTTGTGGCCTGGAGCTCTGCTCCAGTTGCTGCCGGTAGTCTTCGAGAAAGGCCACGGCCTCTTCGGCGCTGGCAGCCCGGAAGATTCGGTCCTTCACCGCATGCGCACCCGGCAATCCTTTGATGTAGTGGGCGAGGTGCCGCTTCATCAGGACGAACCCTTGCCGCTGTCCGTAGCGTTCGAGGCTGAGTTTGAGGTGACGGAGTGCGTAGTCGAGATGATCCGTGGGCTGAGGCTGAAAGGGTGGCCTACCTTCCAGGAGGTCGCGAATCTGGCGGAAGATCCACGGACGTCCCAGCGAGCCACGAGCCACCATCACGAGATCGCAACCCGTTTCCCGGAACATCCGCAGGGCATCGTGGGCCGTCCAGACATCCCCGTTGCCCACCACGGGGATCTGAACGGCCTTCTTCACGGCCCGGATCAGGCTCCAATCGGCCTTGCCGCTGAAGCGCTGTTCCCGAGTGCGGGCATGCAACGTAATGGCCGCCACTCCAGCCCCTTCCAGCCGGCGCGCGGCCTCGATCGCCACGATCTCCTTCGGGGACCACCCACTCCGAATCTTCGCCGTGACCGGTACTGGCACGGCCTGCACGACGGCCCGCGCCACCTGCTCCAGCCGCGGAAGGTCGCGTAGTAGAGCTGCCCCTGCCCCACTCTTCACAATCTTGGGCATCGGGCAGCCAAAATTCAGATCGAAACCGTCGGGCCTCAGCCGCAAAAGGCGCCTGGCCGCCTCCGCCACCCGATCCGGTTCCGCACCGAAAAGCTGGATGAAAATGGGTCGCTCGCCCTCGTCGAACTGGGCGAGCTCGAACGTCTTCCTCGAAGAGCGCAGAGCTCCTTCTGCGCTCACCATTTCCGTGACAACAAAAGCCGCGCCCTCGTCGCGGCATATCTTGCGGAAAATCGAATCCGTGAAACCGGCAAGCGGCCCCAAAACCGCCTGCCCCCTAAGTCGTTCAAAATCTAAGATCATCGAACACAAATCTACAATTTCCGGGCCCATTTTGCAAGGCGTTTTTGGACTCCCCTACCCCGGGCCGCGCCGTCCGGGGGATGGTCAGCTCGTTTCGCCACGGAAGTGGCGCACTGCTCCACGCTCGTCCCAAGCCGCACCCGCCGGTTCGACGCTCGGTTCGAGGCAGCGGACTGCGCCCCGGTCCGCGTCCACTTCGACTTCTACCCCGAGCGGAAGCGTGACCTTCACGTCCCCGTGGCCGTACGGGAAACCCGCCACCACCGGGACCGGAAGGTTCCCGAAGTAATCTTCCAGGACCTCCTCCAGGGTCAGACTCGGCGTCTCGTCGGTGGAGGGCGCGCAATCGATGAACTGACCGAGAATGACCCCAGCCACCGACCCGAGTACGCCCGCGTGGCGCAGGTGGGCCAGGTATCGATCAAGCCTGTACGGCTCCTCGCCGATGTCCTCGAGCACCAGGATGCAACCCTCGAAATTGGGTTCGTACGGCGTGCCCAGGAGCGTGGGCAAAAGCGAAAGGCAGCCCCCCAGTAGTCGCCCGCGCGCTACACCGCCCCGGAAGACCCGCAGGCTGGAGTCAGGCGGGTCCGGGAATACACCCGTGAAACCCGGTGAGCGCAGAACCGACCACAGCGAATTCTCGGTGAAAGGCTCAATGCCTTTGCCCATTTCGATGGCGACCATCGGGCCCGAGTACGTCACCAATCCCGTACGTTTCCAGATGGCGAGTTGCAGGGCCGTGAGGTCGCTGTAGCCGACCAGGATCTTTGGATGCGCCGCAATGACGTCGTAGTCCAAGAGATCCAGGATACGCTGCGTGCCGTAACCGCCCCGCGCAGCAATGATCGCCTTCACCTCCGGATCCGAGAACATCCTCATCAGGTCTTCCGCCCGCTCGCCGTCGGATCCAGCTAGGTAGCCCCTTTGATTCCGCACGTGTCCCCCAAGGACCACCCGGAAGCCCTGGCGACGAAGGTAGTCGATCCCGGCCTGGAGCCGATCCGGCCGCATCGGGCTGGCAGGCGCCACAACGCCAATCGTGTCGCCGGGTTGCAAGCCTTGCGGTTTCCGAACCATTTTCTCCCCGTCCTTCTCCAGCTTCCCGTACTTCGATCTTGCCGTATCCGTTGAAGAGTGCCGACCTCGTCAGCCACCTAAACCCGGAGCCGTGTTCGAGCAAAGGAAACGGCCTCCGCCACCCGGAGGCCGCCTTTGGCACCGAGACCACGAGGAAATCCGCGTAGTTTCTCGTTGGCGGGGACTAACGGCCGAAATCGGGCACTCAAACCCCCGCGCAAGCTATTCCCGCATTCTCTGCCAATCCCACAGAGCGTAAGGATTGTACAGCCGGTATTCGCCGAATCCGTTCTCGTCGACAAAGATGAACTGTCGGTTGATGCTGTAGTAGTACCAGATCTCGTAGGGCTTGCTGTCCACGTCGAAGGGATGTCTCTCGATGTCGTCCGGAGGGCCGAGGATGATGTACACCATCCCCATGTCCGTCTTCCAGCCCTCCTGAAAACCGGAGAAGTTCTCGTTTGCGTACTGGACGCGGCGGTAGTGTTCATCCATGGCCTCATTCACGGGTGTGCCCGGAGTGGGATCTCTGCGCGCCCAGAATTCCTTGAAAAGACGCAGCTTCTCCTCCGGCTTCGCCTTCTTCAGTCGGCTCCACTCGTCGTTGGTCGCGATGTACCGGAGCTGTTCGATGGCCAGTTCCAGATCTGAGATGGTAGCCGGTAGACCCGCCCAAGTGGCGTTGAACATCTTCTCTGCGTAGGCTTTCAGAATCCCGTCACGGACGGTGAGCCGCAACAGGTATTTCCCCGGTTGCAGCTTGTCCGACTGGAGATTGAGCGCCTCGCGCGTGAGTTCACCCGTCTTCCGTTTCCAGTAAGAACCCCGAGCCACGCGCTCGTTCTGAGCGTTCCGGATCGTGTACTCGATCTTCACCGAATCCGAGTTGGTACGACTGTAGATTTCGAAGTACGCGAGCAAACTCTTGCGCACCCCGTGCTGCGCGTCCGAAACCTCCGGCTTGTAGCTCACGATGCCCGACGAGTCCTTCTCCACCGAGGTAGCAAGCGCGATGTCGCTCACCGCCAGAGCCGCATGCGAGTAGTCTCGCGCCACTACTTTCGTCTTGCGGTTCCCCGTCTTGCGCGTCTCCATGTCCATCAAACCGATGGCCAGCCTGTACTCGCTCGGCTTCACATCGAAGTGAGCCTCGGTGATGTCGAAGTCCGTGCGCGAATTAGTGGCGTCGTAGTCCTCCACCAGAATGTGGCGCGGGATAATCTGTCCCGCCGCCTGGTCGCCGTGCTCATCGAACAGGACCATCGAGATCTCGTAGCGAGCCAGGTAACCGCTGTCCGTCTTGATGAACGAAAGTTCGTCGTAGGCGATCTTGACGTACACGTTCAGCCGGGAGAGGCTGGTGTCCTCCTGCGAGGCCAGATTCACCACGTCGAAGTGGAAAACCGGGATCCCCTCGTCGCGAAAACCGCTCATCTCCGCCTGGCCAAACGCGCCCGACGCGAGGCCGAAGGCGATTGCCAGGAACAGTCCCGCAAGCCAGGCTCTGCTGCGCATTGTACCACCTCCTGCGCTAAGGATCGGTAGCCAGGGCGACTGACCGCTGGACCGTCGTCCCGCTCCAATCCCGTTCTGCTGCACATCCTCCACCGGCCGCAGACTCTAACTCACCTCTCAGTTCGAAAGGCAAAGCCTCCGCGATCCGGCACTCGACGAACTCGCCGGGCTTCACATCGCCTTCGATCCACACCACGCCGTCGATCTCCGGCGCATCCCACTCGGTCCTGCCGAACCACTGCTGCCGGTCCTCATCGTACCCGTCCACGAGCACCGTGAGACGCCGCCCCACCTGCGCTTCGAACCACCCGAGCGCGATACCGTGGGCCAGATCCGTGACTGTTTCGACGCGCTCGGCCACCACCTCCGCAGGTACTTGCGGGCGCATTGCCGCAGCCGGCGTGTCTTCCTCCCGCGAATACCCAAACACACCGATCCGTTCGAACCGAGCCCACTCCAGGAATTCGAGAAGCTCTTCGAAGTCCTCGTCCGTTTCGCCGGGGAACCCAACCAGGACGGTGGTTCGGAGCACGACTTCGGGAACGCGCTCCCTGAGCTCCTCGATCAACGCCCTGAGATCGGCCTGTGTCACCCGGCGTCTCATCTTCCGCAAGATCCGGTCTGACGCGTGCTGGATGGGCAGGTCCAGGTACCGGCACACCTT
>CAYXFI010000283.1:0-5427 GCA_964464205.1 uncultured Cytophagia bacterium | reverse complement strand
ACTTTGCCCGAAACTCCCTGCGTCCTCCGCGGCCCTGCGGTGAAAATGCGTCTTTCCCTCCTTCGCAGGGTCAAAGGGAAACGGACGTAGCAAAACTAGGAACACGTCCGTCAGCGTCCCCACTTCTGGCGCAGCTTCGCGTACCATTCCCGCATCACGCAGAAGGCCTTCTTCTTCTGCCCCCGATTGGAGATCAACCCTTTGCGATTGAACCAGTCCTGAATACCCGGCAGCGGCCGGCGCGGGGAGCGAAAGTCCATCAGGATCCAGGGTGTGGTGCCCCGGAGGAACAGAATCCGCGACAGCATTCCAACCTGGTGCCTGTACAGGTTCTCCTGATATTCCTCCGTCCAGCGGGTAAGTTCGTCGCCGTGGTAACCGTAGAGAGCTCCACCGCCGAACTCGCTCATGATCAGCGGCTTCTCGTACGTCATTTGCCAGACAACCCTGTCGCATTTGTCCGGCAGACCATCGTACCAGCCGATGTACTCGTTGCAGCCGAAGACGTCCACCACCTCGCCCAGCGGATCGTCGATCACCACCGTGTCGGGTCTGGCGTAGCGCCTCTCCATCGCCGCAGTGACCAGCTGCGTGGGATCGAGGGAATGCGCAAAGCGGACCAGGCGGCTGAGAAAGCGGGTTCGCGCCTCGATCACTGGCGTCTCGTTGGCCACCGACCACAGGATCACACAGGCCCGATTCTTGTCCCGGGTGATTAACTCACGGAGCTGGTTTCGAGCGTTCTCGAACGTGCTCGGGTTGTCCCACTGGATGGCCCAGTAGACCGGGATCTCCTCCCAGAGGAGGATCCCGAGACTATCCGCGACACGTGGCATGAACTCGTTGTGCGGGTAGTGCGCAAGCCTCGCGAAGTTGCCGTTCAATTCTTTCACCCAGCCGAGCAGAATCTCGGCGTCCTTTCGGCAGAAGGCCCGGCCGTTTCGAAACGGAGCTTCCTCGTGAATGCAGACCCCCCGCAGGAAGATGGGCTCCCCATTCAGGAGGATGTCCGTACCCCTGGTCTCAATCGTGCGGAACCCGATGCGGTCAACCACTTCGTCGGTTTCGCAGCGAATCACCACGCGATACAGCTTCGGATGCGCTGGCGACCACAGCTCTGGATTCGCCCGCACGGAGAAACTCGCCCGACCCTTTGAGTCGGTTTTTGTGCCGACGCGAACGCCCAGCTCCGGAATTTCGATAGTGACGCGCTGTTCCAGTCTCGTCCCGTCCAGTTGGACCCATCCTTCGATCCGGTCGCAGGTCCCCTCCGCCAGATGGACGAAGTAGTCCCGGATGAACGTCTCGGGCACCTCCACCAGCAGAACCCGTCGGGTCAAACCGCCGTTATTCCACCAGTCCGTCTCCAGCGTGGGCACCCCTTCCGGCTTACGCTGGTTGTCCACTTTGACAATCAAGGTGTTGAGCCCGTCCTGCACACTCTCCGTGATCTCAAAAGTGAAGGGCGTGAAGCCGCCCACGTGCTTGCCAAGTTCCTCGGTGTTGAGCCAGACGATCGTCTCGTAGTTGGCGGCGCCGAAGTACACGAAGAGCCGAGTCCCCGGCTTACGCTGGTACCCGAACGTGCGCTTGTACCAGACGGATCCCTCGTAAAAGAAGAATTCGGGCCGCTGGGTATTCCAATCGCCCGGCACGAGCAGCACGTTCGCTTTCGTGAACTCGTACTCCACTCGGTCCCACCGGTGGCGAGGCTTCGCGTCCCGGAAGTAACCGCGGCTCAGCTTCTTGCCCCGATGGTAGAGACCCGATTCGTAGGGGTCAACGATGATCTGCCAGCTACCATTCAATGAGATTGTCCTGCGCCCGTCCACGTTCACGATCAGCTCGTGGCCCTCTCCCAAACGCGGGAGACACGCGATCAACAACACAGCCGAAACCAACCAAGCACGTCGCATTGCTGCCTCCTGCGATTCCTTGCGCACAGTCACCGAGCACGACGCCGCTCACACTCCGCAGCACTTACAGAATTCCCGGTTGAATATCAAGGGCGCGAACGCCTTCCGGACTTCTCTGTCTCTCCAGAGCACGTGGCGCCCGCGCCAGAGCCATCGAGCCTACCGCCGAAACCAAGCTTCGAGCGGCCGCCGTGGACCGGGACCCCCGCTAATGAGTCTTCTGGCGCTGCCGATATTCTGACGTGAGTTCCCGCTGAAACAGCTGCACACAAAAACCCGGAATCCCGGAGGCCACATGCGGCGATTCTTGCGAGTCGCCCTGCTCGCGTTCTTCGCTTGCGGGGTGTCCCAGGCTCAGAGCCTGTTTCAGGCCCGACTCGACTTCCCGGTTGGTCTCAGACCCTCAGATGTGGACGTGGGCGACGTGGACGCCGACGGCGATCTGGACATCGTGGCGACGAGCAAGGGCGAGAATTCCCTGTTGGTCTTAATCAACCAGGGGGCGGGCTACTTCGAGGAGCGACATCTCCTGAACACCGGCGACGCTCCCCAGGCCCTCGCCCTGCTGGACGTCAATGGCAATGGGCTTCTGGACGTGGTCGTCGCCAATGAGAGAGACAACGGAATCGCGCTCTACCTCAACCGTGGCGGGCTCCGATTCGACCCGGGGATCCGCTACGGCTCCGGCAACTGGCCGGACCACATTCTGACGGCAGACTTGGATGCGGACGGCGACGCGGACATTATCGTCTCCAACGGGCTGAACAACACCGTGTCCGTGTACCGAAACCACGCTGACGGGTCCCTCTCGGTGATGCAAAACTACGAGGTCGGCTGGAGACCGAGCGGCGCGGCGGCGGGCGACTTCGACGGTGATGGGGATGTAGATCTGGCGGTTGTGAATGCCGGCGATAGCTCTCTGTCAATTCTGCCCAATCGCGGCGACGGCACCTTCGCTGGGGCTTTTGAGTACCTGATTGGCCAGCAACCCTACCACGTGACCGCGGCGGACCTCAACGACGACGCCCTCCCGGATTTGGTCGTGGCCAACTTCGCCGAGCACACGATCTCCGTCATGCTCAATGAGGGCCAGGGCAAGTTCCCTTCGCGCATCGATTACCCGGTGGCTCGGGGCCCCGTGTGGTGCCAGGTGGGCGACCTGAACAACGATGGCCTGCCGGACATCGCCGTGCTCTGTGCTCTCGACCACGCCATCGCCGTGCTGCGCGGCCTGGGCGCAGGCCAGTTTGACCACGCCACATTCTACGCCGCCGGTCACTACCCGGTCTCGGGCAAACTGGAGGACCTCGACGCCGATGGTTTCCTGGACATCGTCGTGGCCAACCGCGACGACCACGCCGTCTCGCTCCACCTCAACCGGGGCGACGGCACCTTCGACGTCACACCCGTGTTGCCCACCGACGGCTCTCCGACCGCGGTAGCCGCGACAGATCTGAACGCCGACGCGCTGCCCGACGTGATCGTGAACAACTATCAGGACCGCGACATCACCGTGTTCCTCAACGCTGGCCACCGTACGTTCCAGGAAGGAACGAAGTACTACCTGGGCAACAGCCCCGCGGCCGTCGTGACCGCCGATCTGGACGGGGATGGAGACCAGGATCTCGCGGCGGTGAACCGGTTCAGCGACGACTTGGACATCCTGTGGAATGACGGCGCTGCTTCGTTCGAGAGCAAGACGAACGTGTGGGTCGGGCGAGGCCCGATCGCCCTCGCCTCGGGTGACCTGGACGGAGACGGACTTCCCGAGCTGGTCGTGGCCAATCACGATGAGAATTCGCTCGCCATTCTCTACGGGGCTGAACTCGGGACAGGGGCCGAACCCCTGGTGATACCGGTCGGGCCCAAGCCAAGGGCGCTGGTGGTCTCCGACCTCGATGGCGACGGGGCGAGCGAAATCTGCGTTCTGCACGAAGGGGACAACACGCTCTGGCTCCTTCAACCGGCGGACACTGTGTTCGCCGTAGATGCGCGCGTGCAGCTCCCAGACGCAGCGAGCCAGATCATCGACCTCGACGCCGACGGGGATGGGACCCCGGAACTGGCCGTCTCCTGCCCGAAGGCAAATCGCGTCTGGATCGTGGACGTTGGCTCAGGCGGACTTCTCCTCGCCGATTCTCTGGCCGTCGGATTTGAGCCTTCCCACATGGCCGCTGGCGACGTGGACTTGGACGGTCGCGTCGATTTGGTGGTCACGTCTGACAAGTCGAACAGCATGGCAGTCCTGTTCGGCCTCGGGAACGGCCACTTCCGGTTCGAAAGCAGCTACGGAGTGGGGGTGCAGCCGGCCGGTGTGGCGCTTGCCGACCTCGATGCCGATGGCGATCTGGACGCCGTCGTGGCCAACCAGGGTGAAGGCACCGCAGCGCTGCTCATCAATCGCAAGAATCCCTGGCTGCGGCTGGAGGCTGTGCTTTCTTTCCCCCAGCCGGTCGATCAAGTCGCCTGGTTGGACGACCGCTACGTGCTCGGAGCTAGTCCGGAGTCGCTCTTCCTGACGCGGGCCGGTGAGGACTCGGTCGAAGAGCTCGACCCGAAGGTCATACCGCTCCCGGTTCGACTGGTGGAAGCGGATTGGGACGCCGACAGCGCGAGCGAGGTTTTGCTGCTCCCGCAGCAGAAGCCCATTTTGTTCCTGGCCGAGCCGGACGGAGGCGTCCTGAAGTTAGCCGGGGAAATTCCTCTGCAGGCTCCGGCGACGGCCGCCGCGGTTGGTCGGCTCCAAGAGGATCGGGGCCCGGGCCTCGTCGTCGCTGACCAGGACGGGGTGATCTGGGCGGTTGAACTCGGAGCAGAAGCCGCCTCCGGCGTACAGCTTGCCGAGCTCGGTTCACGCCCGGGCCGTATCCACGTGGCAGACCTGGACCGCGACGGCTTCGGGGATGTTGTGGCCACCCTGCCCGAGAAAAACGCAGTCCTCGCTCTCCTGCAGCGAGACGAAGGTTTCGAAGGGGTGGAGTACCCGCTGGGTTGCGCGCCCGCCGCCAGCGAGCTGATCGAATTCGACGGTGACGGATTCCCCGACCTGGCGTTCACCGATCCTGCCGGTCAGCGGATCGGCGTCCTGAAGAACGACGGCCACGGCACGTTCCCCGAAGTCGCGTTCTTCCCGCTTGAGGGGAATCCAACGGGGCTGCTTGCGACGGACGTGGACCGCAACGGTGTGACGGACCTCGTCGTGACCTGCGCGGAGAGCCAAGTTGTGCAGTTGCTCCGGGGCACGACCCACGGGTTCGAGGTGCTCGACAGGGTGGCTTTCCGCGGACGACCCGCAGGGGTTTTTCCGGCCCCCGGGGACGATCTCCGCTTCGCCGTCCTTTCCCAGAGCCGAGAGCAAGTGATTGTGTACCGCATTGCCCCGCGTGGCGTGATGCTTGGAAGTCGCAACTGAGCCCCTCGCGCTACGGCCTTCCACGTGGACAACGATCGCCACGAAAAAAAGCCGCGTCCTTTTCGGGACGCGGCCGTGTTTTTTCTGCTGCTATTCCGA
>CAYXFI010000282.1:0-5473 GCA_964464205.1 uncultured Cytophagia bacterium | reverse complement strand
GTCTCAAACTCCCGTGGCTAATCGCTCTGGTCCTAGCCATCGGCGCCGGATGCTCCCGGTCAACCACCGACCATCCTACACAGCGCTTGGCGCGGGCCTATGTACGGCTTTTGGTTCAAACCGGCCAAACCCTGCAGGCAAAAAGCTCCACAACGGATTCCCTGCTGAGCGCCTTCGGCTACGACCGGGAGAGTTTCGCGCGCGCCCTGCGCAGGTGTTTCGACGATCCGTCCAGCCTGCGCTCCTTCCTGCGGACTGTCTTGGCCGAGCTCGATTCCCTGGATGTCCCCGTTGAGCCGGTCACTCCCAGCATCTCGCGCGTGCCAAAACGGCCTCGTCCGACCAGTCCCGTGCGCTGACACAGCGCCGTTGCGAAACTCAGATTGGGACCCAGCACATCTCCACTGAACTGCCCCCACCAACTTCGAGCGAGAATCCAGCCACCCAATGCAACTGCGGCCGGATCACGCCACAGCCATCTTCTTGCGCGCCTCTTCCCCACCGGCGCGCTCGTAGTATTCCTGGAGGCTCATCACACCGCCTTTCTCGCGCCGTAGGGTGCGAATGGCCTCCACCGCAGCCGCCGACGCTGAGAGGGTGGTCAACATCGGCACGCCGTAGAGGATTGCCGCCCGTCCCATCGCGTACTCATCGTACCTCGAGGCCTTCCCCAGCGGGGTGTTGATGATCAACTGGATCTCGCCGTTGATAATATGATCGACCACGTTGGGGCGATCTTCATTCACCTTGTACACGCGACGCGCTTCCAGTCCCGCACGCCGCAGCGCCTGGCAGGTCCCCTTGGTTGCCAGGATCCCGAAACCCATCTTGGCCAGCTGCTCGGCAATGGGAATCACCTTCTGCTTGTCGTTGTCATTCACGGAGATGAACACGTTCCCCTCGAGGGGGAGCCGTAGTCCCGCGGCGAGCTGCGCTTTGGCGAATGCGATTCCAAACGTGGGACCAAGGCCCATCACCTCGCCCGTGGATTTCATCTCCGGTCCCAGGTAGTTGCGAACACCGGGGAATTTGGCGAACGGGAACACTGGCGTCTTCACCGCGTACTGGCGCGTCTCAATGTCTTCGGTCAGGCCCAGCTCGGGCAGAGTCTTGCCCACCATCAGCTTGGTTGCGATTTTGGCCAGGGGCACACCCGTCGCTTTGCTTACAAAAGGGACGGTGCGAGATGCTCTCGGATTGACTTCCAACACGTACAGCAGGCCATCCTTGATGGCGTACTGTACGTTGATCAGCCCCACGACTTTCAAGGCTCGCGCCAGCTTGCGCGTCCACTGCCGGATTTCTTCGAGCTGCTTCTCCGTGATCATGTAGGAAGGCAGTACACACGAGCTGTCACCGGAGTGGATACCCGCCTCTTCGATGTGCTGCATGATACCCCCAATCACGACGTTCTCACCGTCGCAGAGGGCGTCCACGTCCACCTCGAAGGCATCCTCCAGGAATCGATCGATCAGAATGGGATGATCCGGACTCACCAGGGCCGCCTTGCGCACGTAGCGCAAAAGACTGGCCCGATCGTAGACGATCTCCATCGCGCGGCCGCCCAACACGTAGGACGGGCGTACCAGAACAGGGTAGCCGATCTGCTCGGCGATCTCTTCCGCCTCTTCGGCGGACATCGCCGTACCCCATTCCGGCATCCGAAGCCCCAACTCGCGCAGCAACTGCCCGAACCGCTTGCGATCCTCGGCCAGGTCGATGGAATCCGGGGTGGTGCCGATGATTCTGACGCCGTTCCGCTCCAGCGGCACGGCCAGCTTCAGCGGTGTCTGGCCGCCGAACTGCACGATCACACCGTCCGGCCGCTCATTCCCCACGACCGCAAGCACGTCCTCCAGTGTCAGCGGCTCGAAGTACAGCTTGTCCGCCACATCGTAGTCGGTGCTGACCGTCTCCGGGTTGCAATTGACCATGATGGTCTCGTAGCCCTCCTCCTTGAGGGCGAAAACCGCGTGAACGCAACAGTAGTCGAATTCGATTCCCTGCCCAATCCGATTGGGGCCGCTGCCGAGGATCACGATCTTCTTCCGATCACTCCGCGGGATCTCGTTCTCTTCCTCATACGTCGAGTAGCAGTAGGGGGTGTAGCTCTCGAACTCGGCCGCACAAGTGTCCACGGTTTTGAACACTGGCCGAATGCCCGCCGCTTCCCGCTGTTGGCGAACCGCGTCCTCCGTAGTGCCCGCCAGTTGCGCGATCCGGCGGTCGCTCACCCCGGCCACTTTCGCTTCCCGCAGCACGTCTGCTGGCAAGGTACCACCGTTTTCCCGCGCCTTGGCGCTGATCGTGTTCTCGATTTCCAACACTTCCATGATCTGTTCGACGAACCAGGGGTCAATCCCGGTTAGTCTGGAAACCTCTGCGGGCGTGATGCCCGCCCGAAGCGCGGACGCCACCCAGAAGAGCCGGTCCGCAGAGGGCACGCGCAGACGGTCTCGCAGCTCTTCGAGTAGCATTCCAATGTCGAGAAAACCATTGATGTGCCGACCTTCCAGAAGTTCCCCAAGATCCTCCAAGCCGTAGCGATCGATCTCCAACGAGCGGATCGCTTTGCCCAGCGCCTCTTTGAACGTCCGGCCGATCGCCATTACCTCGCCGACCGATTTCATCTGGGTACCGAGCCGCCGGTCCGCTCCCTGGAATTTGTCGAAGTCCCAGCGCGGGACTTTCACCACAACGTAGTCAATAGTCGGCTCGAAGGAAGCGGGGGTTTTCCGCGTAATATCGTTCGGAATTTCGTCCAATGTCAAGCCGACGGCGAGTTTGGCGGCGATCTTTGCGATCGGAAAGCCCGTGGCCTTGGAGGCCAGCGCCGAGCTGCGCGAGACGCGGGGGTTCATCTCAATCACGACCATCCTGCCGTCCTCGGGACTCACAGCAAACTGGATGTTGGAACCGCCCGTCTCCACGCCGATCTCCCGGATCACGGCAATCGCCGCGTCGCGCAGGAACTGGTACTCCTTATCCGTCAGGGTCTGTGCCGGGGCCACGGTGATGCTGTCCCCCGTGTGGATGCCCATGGGATCCACGTTCTCAATGGGGCAGACGATGACCACATTGTCTTTCAGGTCGCGCATCACCTCGAGTTCGAACTCGCGCCAGCCAATCACGGATTCCTCGATCAGGACCTCTGAGATCGGGCTGGACTGCAGGCCCCACACCACCTGCTCCTTGAACTCTTCGATGTTGTAGGCGATGCTACCGCCGGTGCCGCCCAGTGTGAAGGAAGGCCGAATGATGATCGGGTACGGGATGTCCTTCGCAATCTCGAGCGCTTCTTCGTAGCTGTGGGCGAAACCACCTCGAGGCAACTGCAGACCGATGCGTTCCATGGCCCGCTTGAACAACTCGCGGTCCTCGGCTTTTCGAATGGCCTCGAGTTTCGCCCCGATCAGCTCCACACCAAACTGGTCCAGGATGCCTTTCTCAGCCAGTTCTACGGCCAGGTTCAGTCCCGTCTGGCCCCCCATCGTCGGCAGCAAAGCGTCGGGCCTCTCGCGCTCGATGACCTCCGCCACGTAGTCCGCCGTCAACGGTTCCACGTAGGTGCGGTCTGCCATCTCCGGATCCGTCATGATCGTGGCCGGGTTGCTGTTGACCAGCACCACCTCGTAGCCCAGCTGCTTCAGAGCGCGACAGGCCTGCGTCCCGGAGTAGTCAAACTCGCACGCCTGGCCAATGACGATGGGCCCGGAACCAATGATCAGAACCTTCCGAATGTCTTCCCGCTTGGGCACAGACTCCTCACCGTTGCGTTGTTTGCTCTTCCCCTCGCTTCCGCTCGCTTTCCATCAGTTCCACGAAGGCATCGAACAGATACTGCGAGTCGTGGGGACCCGGACTAGCCTCCGGGTGGTACTGCACCGCGAAAGCCGGCAGCTCTTTGTGACGGAAGCCCTCCACCGTGTGGTCGTTCAGGTTCAAGTGTGTGAGCTCCACTTCGTCCGGATCCAGGGAATCCGCGTCCACTGCGAAGCCGTGGTTCTGCGCGGTGATTTCGATCCTGCCGTTCTGGAGGTTCAGAACCGGATGATTGGCCCCGTGGTGGCCAAACTTGAGTTTGTACGTGCGTGCACCCAGCGCGAGGGCCATGATCTGGTGTCCCAGGCAGATCCCGAACAAGGGGACTTTGCCCAGGAGCTCCCGGGTGTTCTCGATCGCGTACTGCACTGGCTCGGGATCGCCCGGGCCGTTCGAGAGGAACACCCCGTCGGGACGCTGCTCCAACACCCATTCCGCCGGCGTGTGAGCCGGGACGACCGTCAACCGGCAGCCCCGGTGCGCCAGCGAACGCAGGATGTTGCGTTTCACACCGAAATCGTACACCACGACGTGGTACGGCTGGCGCCGTTCGAGCTGGGCCGGCATCCCCAGCGGCAGCCAGCGCTCAGGGATGCCCTCGTGCCAGATTTGCGGCTCCGCGCAGGTCACTTCGTGCACCAGATCCAGGCCCTCCATCTTCGGTGCCGCGCGTGCCTTCTCGACCAGTTCTTCCACCGAAGAGCCGTCGGTCGAGATGATGCCCGTCATCGCTCCTTTGTCGCGGATGTGTCGGGTCAGGGCTCGTGTGTCAATCCCCTCGATAGCCGGAATCCCGTAGTCAACCAAGAACTCCTGCAGCGTGCGCTCGGCGCGCCACGAGCTCGGCGTGGCACAGTACTCGCGCACGATTACGCCCGCGAGCCAGGGTCGTGTGCTTTCGAAATCCAGCTCGTTCACGCCCACATTGCCGATGTGCGGGTACGTCAGGGTAACTAGCTGGCCCCGGTAGGACGGATCTGTGAAGATCTCCTGGTACCCAGTCATGCTGGTGTTGAAGATGACTTCGCCGGTTGCCTCGCCATCCGCCCCAAAACTCCAGCCGCGGTACACAGTGCCGTCTTCCAGAACCAAAACAGCCGATTTCTTCTCAGAGCTCGAAGTGTTCATTCTCGATTGCCTGGGTTCTTCCCTTTTGCTCTACTGTCGCCCTTGGCCGAATCGCCGTCGCCAAGTTGGGGAACTGCCATCCGTTGATCCCACCCCAACCCCCTTCACCTACTCCGGATACAGAAAAAGGACCTCTCGGTCCCTCTCCTACCGCAGACGGAAGGCTGTCGGGAGCTGGGACCTCAGTCGCCGCCGTACTGGGGCCTCCTTCGCGAGCTCCTGCCCTCAAAAGAGCCCGAGCCTTTGCTTCGTCGCTGTCTCCACTCCGCTTCGGTGCGCAGAAGAGACACCAGCTCCGCTCTGGAGACGGGCTCCTTCAGATCGATCCGGAATAGCTGAAAGCGGCCTTCGCGATTCGAGTGGAAGTACACGAAACGCCCCTTAGGGCCAAACACAGGCGCCTGATCCATCGCCGGATGACGCGTCAATCGAATCACGCTGTTAGCGGCGGCGCGGAACAGGTACACGTCGTAGTTCGTGCCGCGCCTCCCGACGAACACCAGATCTCCTTTCTGCCCCTCAC
>CAYXFI010000281.1:0-5478 GCA_964464205.1 uncultured Cytophagia bacterium | reverse complement strand
TTTTGCAATCGAGTCCTCGCAGGGCAAGCTGCCGTGATAGAGCGGCCTAGTAGGCGGACTCAAGCAATCCGGGCCCCAGGACTCTGTGAACCTCAATCGCTGCCCTAATGATGGTGTTCGAGAGTTCATGTTCCCTCGTGTGCTCGCTATCGCCGAAAAGACGGTCACTCATTGCAGGCTCTTTGGAAACGAATTCTTCGCGTTCTCCGCGTCTCCGCGGTGAAAACGGAGACTGCGAAATGCCCAGGCACAGGTCCAACCGTCAAATTCAGCGTACGAGTGTACGACAGCGAGAAGAAGCCTCGGGACTGAACTAGCGGCAATGACAACCACCCGGATCACTTGTTGCGAAACCCATCCAACATCCGTCTAAGACAGCACCACAACCCCAGCACCAGACGGGCACGGCAACTCCGGGATTTGCGGAACGTTGGACCAAACCTGCCTTTTGACCTGATGGCCGAGCGGGAACATTCGCGCTCTCCCGTGTCTCTTGTGCCGTCGAACGCACCGCCGCCCGCAGGCCAATTCCTCAATGGAAGGTCTTCGCGCTCTCCGGGCCTTGGCGGTGAATAAGGAAAATCGCAAGGCGCCGACAGCGCGAAGGAACTTGGGCTGGTCGTGAGCCCGGCGGACAACGGGCTTTCGTCCACCACCAAAGGAGGCCCCGCTGCGTCTCCGGAGCCACCGCGTCTCGGGAAGCAAGGGGTGCGAGCGGCTGCGCCCGCCGCTTGTGTGCCCCATGCCCCGGTTGTCCCGCGGCAGATGCCAAAACAAAACGGGAAACACGAAATGTCGCCAGAGGAAGTTAGCGGTTGGAGGCGATCCGAACCAGCCGATCCAATTCGCTGGCCAGATCGAAAGCCCAGAGACAGACGGACTCATCGAACCGCACGTCCGCCTCTTCCTGGAGGGCAATGTAGTCGAGGAAGAATTCTACCTCGCTGGTCTCGAAGTCCCGGAGGAGACGATCGCGGCCCAGCACGTATTCGATGCGGCGGGCCATGTAAAAGCCAAGCCTTCGCAGCACACCCCGTTCCGCCAGCTCACGCAGGGGGCCGGAGGGACGAACTCTCTTCTCCCTGACCACCAGCCGAAAGGCCTTGTGAAAATCTTCCAGATCTCTTTCCAGGGCCGGCAACCAGGCTTCGAGCTGGAACAGATACGTGGCCGAATCGGGGATGCCGCGCAGCGCTGCCGAAGACCAGTACGCCATCCCCAACTGCATCGTGCGCCGGAAGAACTCGGCGGCGCGCGACGCCCGGGCGACGTCGAAGGAAGCGCCCGCTGCCCACTCGTCCACCAGCTCCCGCAGCCGGTCGGGGTCACGATGGTGCAGCTCTTTCCCCAGCGCGCGGGAAGCCAGCGAGACAAATCCAAAACCGTACCGGTTGATCAGGTCTTCCCGGATCGCCGCGTGATTGCCCGTGGTCTCGAGCAGGAGATCGTCGTGGGTGAGAAGCTCAGAGGAAAGAGATCCGAAGCAAGCCTCCGCGAGATCCGCCGCCAGTTGGTTCCACCTGATCTCAACCCCGGAGCCGGTCCTCACGTACGGCCTGATTGAGAACGCCACGCTGGGACCAACCCCCGCCCAGAACGGGCCCGCCTCCGTGGGGTGGTAGAAGAGCACACAGTGGATTTCCGCATCTTCCAAATCACGCCCGGTCCAACCGATCGCTTCACGAAGCGCGTTCGTCAATTGCTCCGTGTGAGCACTGAGGCTGTCCAGTAGCTGGGCGCAGAGCACGCGCAATGTATCCCCATCGGCGCTGGCGAGCAGCTCCCCGGGCGAAATCGGACGCCAGCTCCACCGCAAGTACGATGGCAGATAGCGGGAAAATACCTCGTCCGGGCTCAGGAACACCCACTTCAGTCCTGGTTTGGAAAAGAGCGTCTGCGGCTGGGCACCCTCCACCACAGCCCGCAGGCCGGAGAGGTCGAGCCTCACACGCGGCTGGGAGCGAGCCGCCCACGGCACCCCAACCTGCACCGCGAACAGCAGCCAGACCAACAGATTCTTGAGCCTCCTCCACATCACCTGATGATCCCGCCCAGTGCTCGACTTCCAGCCTACCAAACCGGAGGGGTTACGCCCACCTCGCGCGGAAACGCCCGGAATCCTTCGCGCTCTTTCGAGGTTAATTTACACAGCTGCATGCCCAGGTTCAACCATTTCTTTTCTTGCGCGTAACAGTCATTCCCGGTGTTTCAGTACCCCATGCTCTCACTCGTGCGAGGGGCGAACAGTGCATCCCGCGCTTCGATGCTCCTAGCGCACGCTCCGTTGCGACTTGCCCGGGAGGAAAACTGCTGTCGCGCTGCTCGCCTTGGCCGCGCGAAGTAGAGGTCGACCGCGGAAACGCAACCGGCCGTCACCCTCGCTCTCGCAAAGGCCTTGTCCTGAGTCTTCAGTCCGACCTCAGCGGCAGGCAAGTATACGCGCAGATCCCCCACCGCGCAGAAACACCGACTACGTCCCCTGTGCGCACGGTCACCCACCCTGCAGGCTGGTTCACGGCTTTTGCTGCCGCGCCTGGCGCTCCTTGTCCTTCAATGGTGTGCAGCCCCGGTCCGCGGAGCCGGCTGGAAGCAGAAGTTCACAGCGGAGACCCCCCAACGCAACCTGCACGCGGAAGCCACTGGAACCAGCTCATCCGAGTGCAAGGGAAAAGGCTTCACCACCAACCGCGCGATCCTGAGCCAAGTCTCTCCCGACCCGAACACGCGGCCGCGACCGGCTGGCGATTCCCCTGGAGAGTCTCACCGAAGCGGGGACAGGCCGAGACCCCCTTTCCTGTAGGCCAACCCTGCCCCACCGTGACGGAATCGAGGCCGCGGGACAATTTCCCCCATTGGCCGCAGCCCGCTTCTGACCCTGTTCTCTCGAAAACGACCGGGCTGTCCCTGCCCAGTGCCCCAACCGAACGACCGCCGACCTGGCGTCAGAAAGCCCGGTTCAGCCGAAAAGTCACAACGATCGGGGCGTTAGCTGAATCAGTTCGGCGGGCAAAGCTCAGACGCACTCGCCCTGCGCGGTCGGTGATGGCAACCCCCACGTCCGTCTTCAACCGCGACCAGGTCAGGTATTCCCACCCCTTCTCCGCACGACTCACGTCCTCGGAAAACCAGGCAAGTCCAGCGTCGAAGAAGAAGATCAGATTCATGTCGCCGAAGATCGGGATGCCCCCGAAGGTTCGACTATCGGCCCGAATCCTGTACTCCACGTTGGCCAGGAACAACCTATCACCGGTGAAAGCCTTGAACCGGTACCCACGCAGGGTGCTGATGCCACCCAGGTCGAAGAGGAACTGGCTGGGGAGGTTGCGCCGGGAACTTCCCAGCCTCAGGCGCAGATCCAGGTTTTCTCCGTAGCCCAGTGGTTGGTACCGCCGGATGTCCAGGATGAAGCGATCGAACTCGTAGTCGCTCTCCACCTGCCCACCGTAGAATTCCGCCACCGCCTGAACGAACCAGCCTTCCTCCGGCTCTTCCGGATCGTCGCGCGTGTCCACGGTCAGAATCCCCACTGCGCCGCGCAGATGGCCCTCGTCGATCAACGGATTGGGGCGAAACTCCTTCTTGCCGCCGAACAGCGCCCAATTCGTCGCCCGGCGTACGTCCGGGTCCGGCGGCATGTTGTAGTAACGATCGTCGCGGTACTCGGCCCGGAACCGCACCTGCCCGGCCACCTCCTGCTCCAAGTAGCCGCTCGCACCCACCCGTCGGTAGTAGTCGTGGAAATCCTCTTTGAGCAGAAAAGCGGCAAGGGAATTCTCGTCAGTCGGAATGATCCACTCGTCCTGCGTGTCGGTGAGATCGTGGGCTTCCGCACCCAGAATGAAGCGGAAAGCCGGTTCGCGCCGGGTTCCCAAAACGTCGAAGGCGCGGTCCAGGCCTACCTGGTAGCGCCAGGCCTTGCTGCTGAATCCGTACCCCCCCTCGCCCCACATCAAGAAATTCGCGCCGTAGCGCCGCCATCTTTCGTCCCGCGGAACCCGGACACCGAGGTAGAGGCCCTCCACACGGTTGTACCGAGCCACCCAGCTACCCCGACTGCCGTGCCGCTTGTAACGTCTCGACCGTTTGTCCCGGCGATAGTCGCCACGCCAGCACTTGGAAACCTCGGCCCTGAACACCAGGCGCGGACCGCTGACCACCGGCGACACGAACTCGGGGCGCCCCTTGGCCCACACGCTCAATGGCCGGAATTCGGAGATCTCCTGACCCTTTGCCGTGGTGAACAGCAGGGCAACGACCACAAGGAAAAAAGCCAGAGCCAGAATCGCGAGCAGGAGCGCCTGCCGGAAATAGCTGTTCGCCATGGCTGTTCCTCCGCGCTGAGTTTCAACTCGAATCTCCGCCGCTCCCAGTCTGGTCAACTACCGTACCACACCCCGGCCGGCGCATCATTTCCAGATCGGACAGGCGAAAGACCGAAACAACCCGATCCTCTTGATTTTTCAGAAGATCACAGCTGGCCCGCTTCGACCGACCCGCGCCAAAAGCCCGCGATCGCCGCGCCCTGATGGCGTCCGCAGGTAGGTCTGACACCCCGCGCTTCCATGCCCGTGTAGTTTCTACACGCCTCCTTCCCTGAGTCGCCGCAGCAGCTCGGACATGTCGTCCGGCAGAGGCGACTCGAAACGGAGACGCTCTCGCGTGACCGGGTGAACAAACCCAAGCGTCCGGGCGTGGAGCGCCTGACGTTTCATTCCTTCGAGAAGTTGCTGAGCTTTCCGTCTCTGTGCGGGTGGCAAGCTGCCCAACTTCCGGCTCCGGCCTCCGTACACGGGGTCTCCGAAAACCGGGTGACCGATGTGGCTCATGTGCACACGAATTTGATGGGTACGCCCCGTCTCGAGTTGCAAGCGAACCAGACTCAAGAACTCGAACGATTCGACCACTTCGTAGTTCGTGACGGCCCAGCGACCATCCGGCAACACCGCGATCTTCTTTCGGTCCTTCGGGTGCCTGCCCAGGAATGTCTCCACACGCCCGCGTGCGGGCCGGGGTCTTCCCCAAACCACCGCTACGTATTCTCGCTCCACGCTTTTCGATTTGAACTGCTCCGCCAGTCCCCGGTGCGTGCGGTCGTCCTTGGCCACCACGATCAGGCCCGAGGTATCTTTGTCCAGCCGGTGCACGATACCGGGCCGCTGCACGCCTCCAATTCCCGAAAGATCCCTGCAGTGGTAGAGCAGTGCGTTCACGAGCGTGCCGGAGTAGTTGGCGAAAGCCGGATGCACCACCATCCCGGCGGGTTTGTCGATCACGATGAGGTGCTCGTCCTCGTACACGATGTCGAGTGGGATCGCTTCGGGCTCGACCTCCAGCTTCTGGGGCTCCGGAACGAACAGGTCGATCTTCTCCCCGGGACTCACGAGGTGGCTCGGCTTCGTGACCGAGCCATTGACGAGCACACGGCCCTCGTCGATCAATTTCTGAATCATGCTCCGGGAAAAGTCCGAGAAAACGCGG
>CAYXFI010000280.1:0-5482 GCA_964464205.1 uncultured Cytophagia bacterium | reverse complement strand
AACGTCCACTACCTGAAGGCCCGTGGGCTGCACAATATATGCGTAGCCGCCGGCCACCGCGACGCCACGGGCTCCTGGCCGGCTGTCCTCACGTCCCGCCTCGTATGGACTCATCGGGTTTGACAGATCCAAGATCCGCAGGCCGTAGCCGCCAGCTGCCACGTAGGCGTGCTCCTTCATGACTTCGATGTCCCAGATCCACCCGTCCACATCCAGCTGGCCCGTTTTGCGAGGAGCCTTAGCGTGGCAGACATCGAACACCCAAATGCCGGCCCCTCTAGTCCCCAGGTACACGTACCCGTCGTGTACATTGATACTCTGTGCGTAGCCCTCAATCCGTAGACGTGCAACGAGTTCAGGGCGAGTTGGATCCCGGACGTCGATCACACAAAGCCCCGCTTTGGCAGCCGCGATATAGGCGTACCCTCCCGTCGCATCTATGTCGCGTATAGGCGATGGCAGCGTGCACTCACCCAAAAGTGTGGGGGATGCGAGCGACCGGCCGTCCAGTATCTGGAAGACCGCGCCGTTGCCCATATAGAACACAGTGTCCCGTGGGCAAACTGCATGACACGGTCCGTACGCCCAGCGCCCGAGAAGCGCGCCGCCCAAATCTAACCTCACAGAAGAAGTAGTACTCGTCGCCTGTTTCGTGCGGGCTGCGCCGTCTCCGAGCTTGCCGCCCTGAGCACTGAACTGAGTCGACAGTTCTTGGGGTAGAAGAGGTTGCCCCGGGAGCGTCCCGAGAGCCCCTACTGCCAAGACCAAGACCGGCAGGAGACTAGGTTCTCTTCGCATTTTGCCCCTCCGTCGCATCCGGATAGGCTGCTATTAACTAAGAACGGGATGGCGTCGGTACTCTCTTGTCTTGGCAACCCCTATGTCGAGGGGCGCGTTCGGTACCCTGCTGCATCGGAACCGCGGCATGTTGTGGAACCTCGTCACGCTGCAGGGCAATCCATACACGGCTGGCACCGTTGTGTTCGATGCCGATGCGAGCAGGAGTCACGCGGTGTGACGGCTTTCTAGCCGAACTGGCCACGTCGAGTAAATAGACCATTCTGGTTCTTCAAACCACAGGAGGCACGTGCAGTGTGTCTACCGGGGAGTGCGAGTCGTGGGACGCTCCTTCTGACTTTGGCTACAGTAACTCAGACGCAACTACTTCTCGATCCACTTTTGAGTCTCTCACTGCCCCTTTCAGCCGCCACGGCGGCCTGATCCTTTTCGATATTTTGCTAATAGTTCGGAAAGAAATCCGAGTTTTCCCGGACGTACATCGACGCCGATTGCACCTCCGAGCCCGGGAACTGGTCTTTCAGAAAATCTATTGCCTTCAGAATAGTATTCCCGCTGCGAACCTCGCCAGTGACGAGTAGAACTTTCTTGAATCCACGGTTGAAGCGCAAAGTGCTAGGGATATCCACGTAGGTGTGTCTCTGCCCATCGACCCATTCGTACGTTCTATCCACACCTACTACGGGCCTTCTGCCCAAACTCCCGCCTAGCATGCCGCCCACTACGGAGCCACCGACCCCAAGACACACTATGAGATCTGGGGTCTGATTGCGCTCAATCAGCATCCTCCTGATTCTCAGCACGCCCTTACGGACAGAGCGCCAGCTCCTCACGTTTTTTTCGGTGACTACGCGGAGTACTGGCTATATGCTCGCGATGCTTCCGATAGCCGAAAGTACGATAACGAGTTTGCTCATACGTACTTAGCCCCGCACCTAGTACGCCGCGAGATTCTACCGGCGGCTAGTCTTTGAAATAGGATGCGGAGTTGCCTTTTTAAAAGTATAGCCAACCGGGACAGTAATGTCAAGGAGAACGAGCATCGGTGATCCCCTGCGAACCGACGCGGAAAAATGTTGACAAAGTCGTCAGAGACGTCTAGATTGACGATTGAGCAAACGTTCAGATGAATTCAGGAGCGTTGTTTGTCAGCGTCCAAAGAACCGGTTTGTGCGGTCAGCGTCGTCGATCAAGAAAAGATCCGGCGCGTTTCCTCCGAGCTTCCGGGGGAACGCATCGTCGCCGCGCTGGCGGAGACGTTCAAAGTGCTGGGCGATCCCACGCGCCTGCGGATCATCCTGGCTCTGTCGGTCGACGAGCTGTGCGTGTGCGATCTGTCCGAGCTGATTGGTCTTTCACAGTCGGCCATCTCACATCAGTTGCGAATTCTGCGGAATCTCAAGCTGGTCAAGTACCAGAAACGCGGGAAGATGGTCTATTACTCGCTCGACGACGAGCACATTCAGAACCTGATTCGCGAAGCCAAGAATCATGTCCACGAGTAGCGTACGGTTCTATCGACTGCTGCAATTCCTACGCGGAACACTCCCGGCGTTCCTGGCAGGTGTCCTGATTCTCCACGCCTTCGTGGCTCCCTTCGCCGACACCGATCTGGTGCTCTGCGTGGGCAACGACGGTCACGTCGCCTTCGAGCTTGCACAACTGCCCCACCATCATGTGGCCCCTTGCCCGGGAAGCAGCACACAAACCGACACATCAATACCGTCCTCCGACCAGACCTGCCGCGACCTGGGACTGGCCGGTCTGAACCGCCTCGGTCCCTCCCAGACCCCAAAGGTCCACTGGGCTCTCGCGAAGCCGGCTCCAGTGCATTTGGATGCCGGGCCCCCGCGGACCACGGCTGTGCCATCCGTCCAGCGGATCCCCTCGACTTCGACCTTTCCGATTTTCCTGCTCTCCACAGTTCTCCTCATTTGACCCCGGATTTCCCATCTGATCTACCCACTGTTTGATCAATCCAAGTAGCTCTACGCCCGACCGGCGCTTTGTCGCGTTCGGACGAGAAGTGCAACAGGCAGTCCGTCACAACAGGAGGCGAGTATGAGGAGATCAGTCTGGCTGGTGCTCCTGGCCCTCGGTGCAGTCGGTTGCGGAACCACAAGGGTGACGATCGAGAAGCCGGAACCCCGGCCGCTGCCACGGGACGTTGAGCGCCAGTTAGCCGAAGAAACGGAGACGCTCGCGGAGGAACCGACCGCCGCGCTGACGCTGCGCGGTGCGCTCGGTCTGGCCTTACTCAAGAACCCCGAACTCAAAGTCTACTGCCTGGAAATTCGCGCACGGCAGGCGCAGGCGCTGCAGGCATCGCTGTGGCCCAATCCTGAGGTAGAAGTGGAGGCGGAAAACTTCGGCGGGCGCGGCGCCACCCGCGGCATGCAGGCGGCTGAATCCACCCTGCTGCTCAGCCAGCTCATCGAGCTGGGAGGCAAACGGAAGAAGCGCACCGAAGTGGCCCGCTACGAAGGCCAGTTGGCCGCCTGGGACTACGAAGCACAAAAACTGGCGGTGTTCACCCGCGTGCTGCAGGCGTACGTGGACGTGCTGGCAGCGCAGGAAAAAGTAGCTCTGCAGGAAGAGCTGCTGGAGGTGGGTGAAAAATTTCTGAAAACGATCCGCCAGCGGGTGAAGGCGGGCCGCACCTCTCCCGCGGAGGCCTACCGGGCTGAAGTGGAACTGGAGTTCACCCGGGTGGAACTGGAAAAGGCACGCCAGGAACTCAGGGCCGCGCGCAAACGACTGGCATCCCTGTGGGCGGCTCGGGAAGCCCGGTTTGAGAAGGTGGCCGGGAATCTGGAGCAGCTCAAACCTGTTCCGCCCCTGGCCCGGCTGGAAGCCCTGCTGGAGCAAAATCCCGAACTGGCCCGCTGGGCCACCGAACGCCTGCTTCAGCAGACGGTGGTAGCCCTGGAAAAGGCCAACCGCATCCCCGATCCCAGCATCGGCCTGGGATACCGCCGGCTCAACGACGAAGCGGACCAGGCCTTTGTGGTGGGACTCTCCCTGCCCCTTCCGGTGTTCGACCGGAATCAGGGGAGCATTCAGGAAGCGCTGGTGCGGCAGAAGCAGGTGGAATGGAACGAGAAGGCGGTGCGCACCGCCCTTTCCGTCGAGCTGGCGGAGGTCTACAGCAACCTGACCGCCGCACGGAATGAAGTGGAAGCCCTGCGAGAACGCATCCTTCCCGGCGCACAGGAAGCTTACAACGTGATCCGCGAAGGGTACCAGATGGGCAAATTCGGTTTTCTGGACGTGCTGGATGCCCAGCGGACGCTTTTCGAGGTCCGTTCCCGCTACATCGAGGCCCTGGCCGAATATCACAAGCAGGTGGCGGAGCTGGAGCGACTGGTGGGCCAGGATATCGGTGGCCTGGATCTGGAAAAGTAAGGTTGCTTGTGCGAACAAACTGGAAACGTCATGGCGAAGGCGACGAGATTCAGGGCCGCACGAATAGCGGACGGCAACAGGATAAGCCAGTGTCCAAACCAACTTGGAGGCGGCTTTGTGCTCAGGGTTGGCGGTCGACGGTCGCTGTGTGACTAAACGAACCGACACGCAATGTTTGCATACGAGGTTTCGTGGTGTCCGCTGTGCCCAAATAGTACCGCACGCGAGAGCAATTGGAATTGGCGCAGCATTTCCGCTGGCACCGAGACTCTACCCCCTTTCGATCGGGGGGAGGGGGCTTGGCGACTTGGCGGCTTTGCGAGAGCCCGACTTGGGAACAGGTGGAAGCGCGCATTCACGGAATTCCCGCCAGCGGGGGACGCTGAGGCAAGTTTCCCGCTGCACGGGGCTTAGCATCAAGTCTTCCATTGCGCCGGATCTTTTGCTCGTCTATCTTAACGAAAACCAGTTCAGGAGAGCTGCATGAAAGACAGCAAAGAAGAAGCCGGATTTGAAGGCAAGTGGTACGCCCATCCGCCCATGCGCAACGCCCTGATTGCCGGGCTGATCGCCGGAACGGCGTTTCTGCTGGCCCATACCGGGCTCGTCTCCCGTACCTGGGAGATCGTGCTCTACTTCGCCGCCATCGCCCTCGGCGGCTACCACTGGGCCCGCGAGGGCATTGAGGGCTTTCTGGAAAAGCGAGCCATCGGCATCGAGATTCTCATGATCTTCGCTACAGCAGGATCGGCCATTCTGGGCATGTGGGACGAGGCGGCGTTTCTGGTGTTCCTCTACGGTGCGGCAGAAGGGCTGGAAGAGTACACCTACGCCCGCACCCGGGCCTCCATCCGCAAGCTGCTGGACCTGGCCCCCAAGGAGGCGCGGGTGCTGCGGGATGGTCGGGAGGTGACCATTCCCGCCAGCGAACTGCGGGTGGGCGACGTTTTCGTGGTCCGTCCCGGAGAATCCATCCCCACAGACGGCATCATTCTGAAGGGCAAATCATTTGTGGACGAGGCGCCGGTAACCGGTGAGTCCACCCCGGTTCAGAAGAAAGAAGGCATGCAGGTGTTTGCCGCCACCGTGAACCAGGACGGCGCGCTGGAGGTCCGGGCCACGGCCACGTTCGAAGACAACACCCTCTCCAAAATGATCCACCTGGTGGAGGAGGCTCAGGAGCAGAAGGGCAAAACCCAGGCGTTCATCGACAGGTTTGGCAGGACGTACACGCCCATTGTCCTGTTCAGTGCGGCGGGGATGATTGCGGCGCCCTTCG
>CAYXFI010000279.1:0-5520 GCA_964464205.1 uncultured Cytophagia bacterium | reverse complement strand
GGCCGAGGCCGTTGCCAGGACAACATTTTCGTCGAAAAGTTTTAGTGACCCCTCAGATGGATGGGCACTTGCCGATACCCGACTCGTTGAACATCGCCGACAGGTGCTCAACGCCTTTCGGCATCAGAGGGATGGGCACCTTCCAATGTTGGTCTGCAAGTTTCTCGGCTGTTTCGTGCTCAACGCCTTTCGGCATCAGAGGGATGGGCACGCGGTAGGTGGGGCGCCAGCGTTGCCAGCCGGGCAGCAGGTGCTCAACGCCTTTCGGCATCAGAGGGATAGGCACAAGCACTTCAGCCCGGCCGGCCAAGCCGATGATCTGGTGCTCAACGCCTTTCGGCATCAGAGGGATAGGCACGACGGGTTCGGCACGGACAACTTCGGCGGGATTCTTTAGTGCTCAACGCCTTTCGGCATCAGAGGGATAGGCACCCATTTGCGATAGGTCCCCATCATCTCAGCCCACGCTTGTGCTCAACGCCTTTCGGCATCAGAGGGATAGGCACTGCGAGCGCAGGCGCATCGAGTTGATGCCGGTTTCGTGCTCAACGCCTTTCGGCATCAGAGGGATAGGCACGGCACGCCGGCCCGGGTGACGTGATATGACACCGTGGTGCTCAACGCCTTTCGGCATCAGAGGGATAGGCACCCTTTTCCGCAGGCGGACAAGGCAAGGATGATCTCGTGCTCAACGCCTTTCGGCATCAGAGGGATAGGCACCCCCATCAAGCCGGCCTCCATCGCGGGGCCGGTTTTCTGTGCTCAACGCCTTTCGGCATCAGAGGGATAGGCACAGCCCTTACACAATTTCCTGGCCCGACAACCAGTTGAGACACCTTGTTTCAAGATCCTCGCGCCGGTTGCGAAATGGGCGCAATAGCCCTCGCCTGTCCGCATCGGCGCGGAACCATCTTTCTTCGCAAACCCCTGTTTCATCGGTGGGTTACAGAATTCAGTTCACCATTCAAGCATCAACATCGCGCCCTCCAGCCGGAAACTTCCCGGTAAATAAAATAGTTGCAACGCTCCAATCACATGCCAGAGCGGTGAACTCGCGCAACCTTGGAAGCCTTCAGACAATTTGAAAAGTTTCATGTCCTTCCGGCAGCACTTTTTTGTTATTCCTTCCCCTGACCCGCGCAGCGCAACTTGCGCACAAACCTATTATCAGGATGCTGTCCTCCGGAGCAAGGATCTTGGCCAGTTCCCAGCGCAGCCGTTCAACTTCCCGGTTGCTGAGGTGACACCTGAAGAGACTGTACTGCAAGCGAACACCGTAACCTTCCAGGTGCTTGGCTGTTTGGCGGAGGCGCTTGGGCGCGCGCACATCGTATGACACCAGGAACCACCGCTTGTTTTTTGTTGTCTTCACCGCAGTCTCATCCTGGCGAAAAGCCCGGGGCTTCCGGCCCACTCTTTTTCCAAAAGGCGCGCCTCGAGTTCTATCATGCGGCCATAGGAAATTGAGTAACCGATCACAGGGTGACGCCATTTATTTTCGAGGCGCTTTTCGAAAAGCGTCACCGCTTTCCTGCGTCCGTTTGGCGAAAGCCAGACGCGTCCTTTCGTCACGCAGAAGTCTTCTTTCGCATCCCAATGCGATCGGTTAACCGAACCGATCAATGGTATGTCCCACAATGGCAAGCGAAACAGTTCCATCAGGTCGAGCACCAGCGGATGGGCGGAAGACCGCGGCGTATGATAGAAACCGAAGGCAGGTTCCAACCCCACGACAAGAGTCGCTTGGAGGACAGCCTGGTACACCAGAGCGTAGCCAAACCCCAAAAGCGCGTTGAATCTGTCGCGCGGAGGGCGCCGGCTGCGCCCCAGCGGCTTCAATTCGGGAGCCACATTTTCTGAAAGCAAGATTGGCAGGACCGAAAACCAGGCTCGTCCGGCTGTACCCTCATGGCCACGGATGATATCCGTTCCCTCGGCACGCGCAATCCCCGAGAGGGACGAACGCATCACGCGAACCGGCTCATCGAGGCCCAAGGCTCGGCGGTCGCGACCCCTCGTCGCCCGCAACAGGTAACGCAAGCATCCCTCCACCTTGGCCATGGCGAGTTTTCTGGCCAGCTTCAGGCGAGTTCCCGGTTCAACCAGCGCCTGGTACTGGCGGATGCGGCGCTGAACGCCACCGACGCCCGGCGCCGAGCAGGCCACGTACCACCCCCCGGACGAAATATAATGAAGAGGGATACCGTAACGCGCGCAGAAGTGTATGGCCTGGGTGGTGACCTGGGGATACCCGTGAAGCACCAAGGCTTCCACCTCGCGTATGGGAAAGATCGTATCTTCTTTTCCGGCCGTCGTTATCCGCAGGGTTTCGCCGGCGCGCGATACCCTGGCGGAAGGTTCAATCACGTGTATGATCCGGCCTTCCCGGCCGGGTGGAAAAAGACGAAGGGCATTCCACCCGGGGTCGGTCGCCAAGCGCTCCTCCTCGGGTAGACATACCGGGGCCAGTGAGCAGCGGATGCAAAGACGGTCGTTGTCGGTGACCGGCGGACGTTCGGTGGACGCGCAAAGTTCCCGCGCCCGGGCGACGGCCTCGTAGACGGCGCAGCGCATCCTTTCATCAACAGGGACCCTTACGGTGACGTTTTCCGCGTGGTAACGCACCCGGCCTTCGGGCACCGCCCGGCCCATCTCTTTTTCGAGCAACATGGCATACGCGCAGACCTGCAGCGCGTCGGACGGCCAGGCCACGGCTTCCCTGCCCAGCCTGCGGGGCCGGCCCCGCTTGTGCTCGAAAGGCACCAGGAATCCGTCACGATACTGGAGACAGTCCACCTTCCCGACGAGTCCGAGTTCCTCGTCGGCAAATTCCATGGTGCGCCATTGTCCCTTTTCTTCTCCTGTCCTCGCCAGTTCCTCGTGAAGCGCACGTCCGGCGTAAACGGCCTCGTCCGCGACACGGATTTCCTCGACCTCCTCCAGGTAAAAGAGCCGCTCGCAATAGGCCAGGGCGTGCAACGCCATGACTCGGACAAGGGGATTTTCGCTCATCGCCCCCCCCCACGATGTCAAGGCGGCGTTATCAAGACCCAGGCGGCATCCCGAGGTTCCTCCGACAGGCCGGATTGCGGCTCCAGGTCGAACTGTCCCCACCTCGTCCCCTTGGCACCCACGTGGTCGGGCCAGACGGGTAGGGTCAGGGGACCTGTCTCCGCCTTGACCAACAGGTGGCCCCGGTTGGGGTCTTCCCCGCGCCACAGCCGGATCTCGTCCACTAGGTGGGTGCTCTCCCCCAGGGACAGGGCCCCGAAGCGCGAGACGCCGGCTGGGTCGTCCAAGGCGGCCTTCACCCGCTCGACCAGCGAAAAGGACGCTGCTCCGTTTTCCTCTTTGCCCTTCCTGACCCACACGGACAGCCGGATATCGGTGAGCAGTTCTTGGAGGTCGGGGCGCTTGTTGGCGCCCAGGCCAAGACCCGATTTTTTGTCTTTCATCCGCCACAGGGTCCTCAGGACTGTCGAGCGCAGGGGGTGCGAGAGCATCGCCAAGGCGAGTTCCGCGCCCTTGTGTTTCAGGCGGTCGGTTTCGCCCACCAGCGAAAGGAGCATCCCGTAAACCGTTGAGGGCGGGGGACAGTGATAGGTCTCCCAGTACTCCCGGGCGTAAGCCACCCTAAAACAGGCCACGGGAACCGACACGAACAAGCGAAACGCTGAACCGCTCATGATCTGCCCCCCCCTAACCGTTTGTTTCAAGGCCAAGGTGTTTTCTGATCATCTCCTTGATTTTTTCGGCTGCTGCCTTGACGCCGGGATTGACGTTGCAACCCTTCACGCCCAATGTTTTTCCGTCCGGCATACCGGCGATAGCGCCTCCCACCACCAATTCTTCCGGCGCGATATCACCGCCGTTGACCCGGTCAACGAGAACAGGAAGCCGGAGACCGTTGTTTTCGTCCGGCTCAAAGGCGTAGAGCATCCTCGGCGAAAAGTCGTCGGTCCACCGGAAGACCACTGCGTCGGGGGAGAAGTCGAAAAGAAACCGGGCTTGGTTGCCGGCGACATCCGAGAGGTTCACGATAGCATCGACCACCTCGAGCGCCCGCCGCTTATCGGCGAGGTCTTCAGGCGTCAGGGCGAAGCCGTACTGGTATCGGGTGGCGTGGACTTCGGTGCCATAGGGGACCGGGTCCTTGCCGGTACGACTAGCCGAGGGCGTGGCGCCGACGCTGGCGGCGTTGAAGGTGATGTCGCCGGCGAACGGAGTAAGCGAGATGGCCCGCGTCACCTCAAGACGAGAACGGCGCACGATGGCGGTTCCGCGCTGTTTCCCCTTTTTCTTCGAGCCTTCGGCCTCGTTGGTTTCCTCCTTTGCCGCCGTAGCCGACATGAAGCCGAGTGCATCGTCGTCGAGGTGTCTGTCCCAGCTTTTGAACTCGTGGTCTTTCCACTCGTGCATCGGCTTGTTCTTACCGTCCTTCCAGACCCGGTTGAGTTTATCCTCGCCCATGGCACGCTGCCAATACCAGCGGATGGCGAAGCGGATGGCTTCGGCCGATACGGTGGTATGCACTTCCCCTTTCCAGAGGATCTTCTGGAGGGTGGTGATGTTGCCTTCGGTCTCGGCGCGGTTGTTGGCTGCGATGCCGTGCGCCGTGACAACGATACCGAACAAGTGCTTAGCCATTTTCTTCTCCTCCCTTTTCGCTGGCGGTTTCACCCAAGGGCTTTTTCTTCCTCCTCGTTGGCCGGCCTGTAGCTGGCCAGGGCGAGCAGCGCCAGGTCCCTGGCCTTTTGCCAGTCTCGCTCTTCGAAGAGCCCGAGCACCTCTTTCCATCCACCCCGGAGAGAGGCGAGAGCGCCTCCGCCCCTGGACCAGAAGTCCGTGACCGCCGCCCGGATGGCCGCCGCGTTCTTGCAGCGCGAAAAGGCCACCCGGGACCGCTCGAACTCCCTGCCGGCAAGGTCTTGGAACGAGATTCCCTCTTTCCTCGCCCGTTCGCCGAGTTGGCCCAGGCGGCGCCGCCACGCTTCGTGGCAGGCCTCGACGAATATCCGCTCAGGTCCGTTTGGAAAAGCATTTTTGTCTTCAACCATGTTTGCCAAGCCTCCTTTCTCGTAACGTAAGACGTGCTCCCGCCATTCCTTGTCGGCCAAGAAATCAGCAAAACGATGCCACCAGGGCCGCCCCGCAACGATGTTCCCGGCGACCAGTTCCGGCACCTGGGGCACGTCACAGAACGGTTCTCCCTTTTCGGGCCTTATCCATTTCACCTCAAAGAATTGTTGCGCCACCTTGAAAAGGCGAAAGTCCTGGAGGCTCCCAATGCGGGCCTCTAATATCTCGACCCGTGTCTTCTGCCGAGTAGACCAGGGTACGGTGCCGAAGGAGAAGACCCGACATGCGGCCGCGCCCAGATCTTGGGCGACTTTTCCTGCTTCCAGTTCAACGAGAACGCGCAGGCCGGCTTCCGCGGTTCCCGCCGCCTTGAGTTGCTGAATGCCATGTTTGAGGAAAATCGACCGCGCCCTGGCGTAATGGCTTAAGCTGTCTATTTCG
>CAYXFI010000278.1:0-5567 GCA_964464205.1 uncultured Cytophagia bacterium | reverse complement strand
AACGAAAGTCTGTCAGTTTCGCAAGGTCCGCGTAGAAGGCGGACGAGCGGCGAATACGCCTCTCTCGCCAAATCTCCTCAAGCTCTTGTTTTGGGTTGTTTGGTTTGCCGTTCGGACCCAAAATGCGCTTGAGGCGCTGGCGTGGGATTTTCAAGAGGGTGGCAAGAGCTGGTGAGTCCATCCACACCCAATTCTCAAGTTCCGGATCGAGAACCAGCGCGGAACAACGGCCCCGCCAACCGTTTTTCGCCAAGCGCTCCTCCACCTCCTGCTCCAACGCCCGCGCCGAGTTCTTTTCGCCACCGCTCCCCACCCTATCGAATACCACCAGGGCGTTGCGGTATGCTTTGGTGAAGTCCCGGAGGAAGTCATGAGAGCGTCGGTAGACTCCGGGGTCGTGTTGGGGGAGGCTGAAGATCTCGAACGTGAATGGCCGCGTACCCAGTTGCTCGTGCCTTCGCAGCAACTGCTCGAACCCCATCTTCATGTCTTTGTCTGCGACGAGTACGATTAGATCCCTCATGGTCAGTCGAGAACCCCCGAAGCGTACAGTGTGCCAAGATCAACGGTGCGTTTCCAATTTTTCAAGTGAGGATGTTCGGTTCCCCGCACGACGTCGATGGCCCCCTTTCTCGTCCTGCCGAAACAAAGCAATCGCTCCGGCTCGGTGAGGCCTACGAACAGCGCGTTATGAGTTGCAACTATCACTTGTTTGCCGTAGGCGGACGACAGGGACTGATGGACTCCGTCAATGGCGCTTGGATGAATCCCGTTCTCTGGCTCCTCGATCAGGTACACCTCGTTTTCGCCGGGAGTGTACGCGAGCACGGTGAGAGCCAAGAAGCGCAGCGTCCCGTCCGACAGCAGCCAACTTGGGATCACGACGTGATCGTGGCCTACCAGTTCCAGTACTAGGTGGCGATCTTCTTCTCGTTCTCTCACTTGCACGTCCGAAAACTCAGGCAGAAAAGACAGCACGTGGCGAACCCACTCCCGGAAGGCCTCCGGGTCCCTTTCCTGGAGCGCGCGAACGGTCATGGCGATGTTCGCCCCGTCGGGGCTGAGTCGGGCATCTGCGTCTGGGGGACACGGCTGACGCATTCTCTCCACATTCAGATGCAGCCTCCGCATTCCATCAGCCAAGAGGTGCCTGACGTACATGCCAGCGTAGAAACGCTCCGGATCGGCAGGCACGTACTGGAGTCCCACAGTGTCCTTGA
This sequence comes from uncultured Cytophagia bacterium, assembly GCA_964464205.1. Taxonomy (GTDB): domain Bacteria; phylum Zhuqueibacterota; class Zhuqueibacteria; order Oleimicrobiales; family Geothermoviventaceae; genus Zestofontihabitans. Next base: position 4,347 of record CAYXFI010000278.1, on the reverse strand, counting down.
GGACATTGTAGGGGAAGTTCCATTCGGTGGTTTCCGCGCGGTATTGGTAGCGGTGCTCCGGTCCCTTTCTCTTGCTGAAGACCAGACGCCAACCTTTGCCCGAGCGGTGGTGAATGATTGGTTGCCGGATTTCCACGTCTTCCGGAAAGAGGTCCAACCGTCTTGTGGGCCGAGTCTCGACGGTTCCCTTCAGGTAGAGATTCTCAGCCGTGACTTCGAGACCGTTGCGGGAAGGGGACACTCCCACGGACAGTTCGTACCTGCAGGCTCTGAATTCCTTGTCTCGGCGGATCACCGGCTGCGGAAGATCGATCTCAAGGGCGAACTCGACGCTTCCTCCGCCCATGTTCCACGTCAATTCTTCCAGTGAACGGGCCCGTTTGCGAACGGTTTTTTCCAGCCCGAGCCGCACTAGGTCGGACAGAAAGACGATGGCGTCAATTACCGTGGACTTGCCCGAACCGTTCGGGCCCACCAGCACCTGGAATTCGTCGAGGTGTAAGTCTACCCTGCGTGCGATCTTGTAGTTGGCGATCTCAAGCCGACGAATCATTCCCGGACCCGAATATTGGCGACCAACCTTGGGTGGTCACATTCCCAAGCCGTCTATTTCGGCGCCGCAGTCCGGACACTTGCCATTCTTGATCCGATTTTCCAGCACCGAAAATCCCCAGCGCCGGATGAGCAAGGTGTGGCAACTGTAGCAGTACGTGTTCTCGCCTTCGTCACCGGGCACGTTGCCGCTGTAGACGTAGCGCAGTCCCTCCTCCAGCCCGATTTCCCTCGCTCTTTGCAACACCGACACCGGTGTCGGGGGTCGGTCCGTCATCTTGTAGTGGGGATAGAAACGGCTCACGTGCCAGGGCGTCTCAGGGCCGAGCTCGTCGCGGATGAACCCGGCGATGCTGCGGAACTGCTCCTCCGTGTCCACGTAGCCGGGAACGCACAGGGTGGTCACCTCCACCCAGATCCGGAGCTCTTTCATCAGCTTGAGCGCATCCAGCACAGCTCGAAGGCTGCCACCCACGATGCGCTTGTAGAATTCTTCATCCCAGCCTTTGAGGTCCACGTTGGCTGCGTGTAGAAAAGGTGCGATCTGGCGCAGCGGCTCAGGTGAGATGAAGCCGTTCGTCACAAACACATTCAGAATGCCCCTGTCTGCGGCCAGCTTGCCAGCGTCGTACGCGTACTCGTAGAAGATCGTCGGCTCCGTGTAGGTGTAAGCGATTGTTTTGCAGGCGTATCGCTCGGCCAGATCGACGAGTTCCTCTGGAGGTAGATTTTCCCCCGGAGCCTCGCGGCCGCCCAAACGCACTTGGGAAATGTCGGCATTCTGGCAAAAGATGCATCGGAAGTTGCAGCCGACCGTCGCCACGGAGAACGACCGCGATCCAGGGTACACGTGAAATAGGGGTTTCTTTTCGATGGGATCCACGTGCACGGCGATGGCCCGCCCGTAAACCAGGGAGTACAGGACCCCGCCACGGTTCTCACGCACGCCGCAGATGCCGACCTGACCGTCGCGCAACACGCACTCGTGGGGACACAAAGTGCAGCGAACCCGCCCACCGTCCAGCTTCTCGTAGAACATCGCTTCTTTCATCGGCCGGGCTCCGTCGCCATTCCCTTCTCCGTTTTCCGCCGTCTTCTGGCATCGCGGTCGCGGAGGCTGTACACGCAGCCGCAGTAGTCCTGCCGGTACAACCCGTAGCGTCGGCTCAGCTCCACGGAGCGCTTGAAGCCATCTTTCTTCTTCAGATCCGTCGGTACGTACCGCACGCCGTAGCGCTCGCCCATCTGAGCGCCGATCTCATTGATCCGTTGCGCAAGCTTGTGTGGACTGACCGTCAGCACTGCCGCGAAACAGTCGAAACCACGCCGAGCTGCTTCCTGAGCCGTACGTTCCAGCCGGATCCGCAAGCAAATGTCGCAGCGCTTACCCCTTTCCGGCTCGTTCTCGAATCCTCGTACCTCCTCGAACCACGCCTCTGGGTTGTACTCCGCCACGTCGTACGGGATTCCGAGCGTTTGGCACAATCGCTCGAATTCTCGCTTGCGGAGATCGTACTCTTCCCTGGGATGAATGTTCGGATTGAAAAAGTACGCGGTGATCTCGTACTCCGGGCCGAGGCGCTCGAACCCGATCGTGGCGTCGGGAGCACAACAGACGTGGAGTAACATCCTCGGTTTGCTCATCGTCCAGGCCGTCTCATGGGAGCGTCAGCACGATCTCGATCCTGCGGTTCTTGGCACGGCCTTCAGCCGTCTCGTTGCTGGCAATGGGGCGTGATTCTCCGTACCCGATCGCACTCACACGGTCTTCGGGCAATCCCATGCTTGCCAGCAAATACTGGCGTACTGCATTGGCCCGCTCAAAAGACAGACGCTGGTTGGACTTCTCATCTCCCTGGCTGTCGGTGTGTCCTTCCACCGTGACGTGGGCCTGCGGGAACTCCCGGATGGCCTCCTGCACCTTGGCGAGCAGGGAGAAGTACCTCGGGTCGATCGTCGCCCGACCCACGGGAAACGACAACCCGTAGAGACGGATGACCAAATCCCGCCCGCTCATCAGTACCTCAGCTTCGGACGGGTCGAACAGGTTGGTGATCTTCTGGATCTTGGCCTCTCGGATTCGCTGGGCTTCGAGCTGCTTTTTCTGTTGAGCGAGTTGTTCCTCGAGAGAAGCGTGGCGCTGTTCGATCTCGCGGATTTTGTCCCGCAATTCTGCCAGGGCGCGTTCTCGCTCCGACAGGCTCTGCAGCAACTTCTCATCGTCCTGTTTGAGCTTCCGGATGGCGGTGATGATCTGGTCGGCCACCGTCTCCGGGGAAGCCTCAGGGCCGATCTGTACGTTGAATTCGGCGGCGATCCGCGCCAGTTGTGCCTCGTAGTTTCTCAATTGCCGTTCAATGAGACCGGGTTTCCCAACCGCTGGCCGGATCTTGTTGCGAAGCGACAGCGCGTGCAGGAATGCATCCTCGGCGCGCGAGGCCAGCTCGGTGGCTCGCTCTTTGGCATACCGATCGTGATCCAGTAGCTTCTCCGCCTCCAGAAGGTACGCCTCCGCCTCGCCGTAGGTCAGCGGCGCGAATTCATCGCACTTCTGGTTTCGTGCCTCCTCGTGCAGCTGACGCGCCTTGCCCAGCAGTGCCGCCTTGATGGCCACCAGCTCCGCTTCTCGATATTTCTCTTCCGCGCGAGCCCCTCTTTGCTTCGCCTCGTTGAGGTCGCCGTACTCCAGCACCTTCACCGCATCTGTGAAGTAGCGTTCGGCCTCGCGAAGCAGGTCGGGAGCCAGTTGTTGCGCATTTGCTTTGTAGGCAGCCTCGCGAGCGGGAAGAAGAGTCTTGAAGGCCAGGAGGCCCATTTGGGCGATCTCTCGGGCATGTCTCGCCGCGGCCACGGCTTCGTCCAGTTTCTTGCGGATTTTGTTGAGGTTTTCGCCCCTCTCAAAGTCGCGCTGCGCCTCGTCGAGCTTCTCCACAGCTTTCTCGAGGGTTCTGGGGGCGAGAAGTTCGGCTTGATCCGATTTGGCCTCTTCGATGGCAGTCTGGGCGGATTGAAACAGGGCTCGTTTGTTCACCTGGGGCAGTGCGGCGGTTGTGCAGAAGAGCACCACCAGCACGAACGGAATGACAATCTTTCTCTCCTCAACGGGACGCATGACGCCTCCTGCCTTTCTCCCACTTACTACCTGTCGTCGCCCGTGGAAAAGAAACCGTTCTGGCTGCCCCGCCGCGATCGTCGACCGACTGGTTCGGTTTTTCCCGGGCGAACATGTCGGTTCGGGGACGAACCCGCTACATTTTAGGCAAAAAAGGGATCAATGTCAAGGTGCCGGGCTTCGACTGCGGCCGCGGGGCGGGTTCGAACCTTCTCGCTCGGTTTTGGGGCAGTGTGCCACCGGAAGGTCGCACGCCGCCCGTGGGGTCACTGGCCCGTGATTGGCCTGAGGTTTCCAGCCCGACACAGGTAGGGATGTTGTTGCGGCAAGAGCAATTGGTGTGTGGAGAGCCTGCACGAAGAAGCCAGCCTGAGTGCACTCGGTCCTCCACGGGTGATCACTCATCCGCCGAGGGACAAAGCGGTCAGCAGTGCGGACGCGGATGGCTCCACCTCGGGACCTTCTCCCCTGTGGGATGCGAAACAACGGGCCCGGGGAAGGGAGTGCTGGACACAGAGACGCCCGGATCGCTTTCGACGCACGTGTGGAGGGGGGTACCGCTGTTGTACGGAAATCGTCCAGTTGGGACCCTGTCGTGCCATTCTCGCATTCGGATGCACTCTCTGGATGGGTTGGTCGCCCTGTGGGGAACAGGTTCGGGGATCTGGAGGGGTCTGCCAACC
>CAYXFI010000277.1:0-5571 GCA_964464205.1 uncultured Cytophagia bacterium | reverse complement strand
TCCTCTCCAGATCAAAGTCTCACAGAGTCGAGCACCTGAAAACCAACGCCCCCGCAGCCGAAGAACGGGAAGACACGGGCCCAATTCGTTCGGACAAAGCCATCAACGGGCTTCTGCGAAGCTCACCACTGAGGGCGCGCTACAGCCGCAGGGCCACGCCGAAACTGTGAACATTCCCGAAGCCCTGACGGAACGGTAGATAGCCGTAGTCGATGCAGAACCTCGCCATCCGGAGTCCGAGCCCGAACGAAAAGCCCTGCAGATCCAGCCCCGAAAGATAACCCAACCGCAGTTCGAGGGCGCGCACGGGGCGCACCTCCAGACCCCCGGCCGCACGAAAGCTTCCCCCCTCCGCGCAGAGGGCATCCACTTCGAGCCGGAAGGCGTTCGCGCGCTCGCCCAGGACGAACCACCGGGCCAGTCCCGCCGAAATGCCCGTCGTCGGACTCAAGCCGCCCTGGCCCAGCGACTCCGTGAGGGGCAGCCCGCGCACCGCCAGGGCCGCGGCCAGCCCCGCGGGAAGGTCGCCCTTCCGCAGACCCAGGTCGACGGAGATCGCCCCCGCCTCGTACACGTCGATCTTCTGAAACAGCCACTGCACTGCCAGCCCGACTTCCACTTCCCGCCCCAGCGACCGGGCCATACCGGCACCCGCACGGACGTGGTGAGCCGTGAATTCCCCGATCAGTTCGTCTCGTGCCGTACGTCTCTCTATTCCAGGCACCTCCAGCAGCCCAGCCCAAAGGGCCAAGCTCACGCGACCGCCCGAATGAACGAACACCGCCTGTTGCGCCCGCACGCCCTGGATCCAAGCGACCCGGCTTACCGCGAGTGCGTCTCCGCGTCCACCGGCGATCGCAGCCACATTGACCAGCGGTGCCTCCCAGGGCCGCGCACCCACGGCCACAATCCGCCCCAGCGAAGCGATCCGCGGGGACATCGGAATCTCGGTCCACGCCGCCCCGCCTCTGGCCCGTGCGCCCTGAGCGAGCCCAAGCCAGCACGCCACACCCCACGCGAAGACGACCCAAGAACCCGGGCGCCAGCGAAACAATTCCTTCACGGAATATCTCCCGTCAATCGAGACCGTACACTTCCAGTAGGAGCCCGCCTGCACCTCAGTCACAAGCCCTAGCACACGAGGCGCCGTTCAGAAGAGCAATTGCCAGCCAAGCCAGTGGTCCACGCGGGGGGCATTCGGCCCAGCGTAGAAGCCGTAGTTCAGGTCGAACTCACGCCCGAGCAGTTTCTGGCGCAGACCCAAACCCACCCCCGGCCGGTTCCTGCGGACTCCCGCCCGCAGCCGCAGCGCCGGAGTGATACCCCACTCTCCTCCCACAGCCCAGCGGGGATCACTGTGTTCGTCATCTTCCAGCTGAAAAAGCAACAGAAGTCGCTTGACCGGGTGCCGGTAGCCCAAACCAACAGCCCATCCACGCGGAAATCGATCCGTCTTCGTCGAACCGTGTTCCCACACACCCTGGGTGTTCCAAGTGTAGTGGGCGTTCAGGTTGCGCAGCACGGCGCCCACACTGAATCCCTCCGCGGGGAGCAACAGCACGCCGAGATCCACGCCAAAACCCCGGGAGGTGAGGGCCCCGCCATCCTGCATCACGCCCGGGAAGCGATTGTAGAGAACGCGCCCGGTGAGCCCCAACGCCACCCGGGCGTGGGGCTGCACGGCAAAGGCGAACAGGAACGCATTTTCCGAATTGCTCAGCATCCCGGTGGGGCGACCGTCCAGATCCCTACCGTCTATTTGGTCTACCCCGGCGTAGACCCACCCCACGCCGATGCCGGCCCGCGGACGCCGCGGCTCGCCGGGAATCTCCCCCGCACGCGGCTCGGTCCCCACCGCCGTCGCAAATCCCACGAATCCCAGCTTCCGATCCAGGCTCAGCAGTGCGTAGGAAGCCCCCAGCTGAGGACCCGACAAAGTCACGAGGGAGGCCGGGTTGTAGTGCAGCGCGTAGACAGTATTGGGCGAAGCGACCAGGGCGCCACCCATGGCCGCCGGGTACGCTCCCACACCCAGGCGAAGGAACGCTCCAGCGTACCCACCCGACTCGAGCCCAGTCGCCTGGACGCTGGGGAACAACAGCAGGACCGCAATCAGCGCCGCTCTCCCCGGGCCCCGCACGACTGCCCAGAAAGGTCCCGGCGCGCACCCACGCCGACGGGGTCGGGGGTTTCTCCGGGAACGCACCGTGCAGACACGGCGGGCGAGCCCCGTTCGTCCCTCTCGTGTCCTGTCGCAATCTCCCTTCAAAACCGACTCCAGAGTCGTTTCTACGTCCGGAATTGCATCGAGCATCCTAGTCCAGCACGATCAGCTTCCCCCAGAAAGTACCCTCTCCCTCCAGGTCCAACCGGTAGAAATAGACACCGTTCGCAACCAGCTCCCCCTGTTCGTTGCGCCCGTCCCAAACCTCGGAGTAGTCGCCGGGGGTCGGCCTCTCCTTCCCGGACACCACGGTGGCCACCAGCTCCATTGCGAAGTCGAAGATCCGCAGTGTGACACGGGTAGGTCGAGTCGTGTTGTACTGGAAGCGCACGTGACCAGCCCCACCGAGCTGGTTGTGTCGCGTGGGCGAGAAAGGATTGGGGTAGGCGTACGTGCGCGGCGCCCCATTGGCCCCGGTAGGAACGAAGCTGCGGAAGATCCTCCACGTGTTGCCATTGTCGGGCGTCATCGCCAGGCCGTCCGCGCCGCCCACCCAGAGCCGGTGATGCCTGTCCACCGCCGCTCCGTAGAATTCGGTGGTCAGGTAGCGGCGGTCTGCCTCGGCGTCGTAGATCTCGCCGTACTTGTACCACGTCTTCCCGCCGTCCACCGACTTGAAAAGCCCCTCGTCGGCGCACACGATCACAGCGCTATCGTCGAAAGCGAAGTTGTGGGCGAAAACTCCCCGGAGCGCGGTGTGCCAGGTCTGGCCCCCGTCGTCGGTCCAGCTAACGCCGCGAAACTCGGAGGTGTCGCCCGTCTCGGAGGTCGTCTCCACGGTAGCAGCCCAGATTCGGTCGTGCCCGTTCCAGCGCTGGTGGGCCAGGGCCACCACAAAATTGCCCGAGATTGGCTGCTGCTGATTCTGATGGTTGAAATTGACCCAGGTCTTGCCGCCATCGTCCGAGCGGTTGACGCCCTTGGCAGTGCCGACCCACAGAGTGCTGTCCGCAGCGATCACAGCAAACGCCCGGTGATTGAGATTGCCGAGCGGGTCGAACAGGAACGTGTCAGGAGTGACAACTTCCCAGGTTTTGCCGCGGTCCGTGCTGCGGCGCAGTCCGCCGCCCCAGCTCGTGATCCACACGGAGTTGCCCAGGATGGCGATGTCGTACGTGACATTCTGCACCGGGGTAGGACCGGGTTGGGGTACGTGCGTCCAGCTTTGGCCGCCGTCGGTGGAGTAGGCGAGTCCGCCACCGGCCGGGAGCAATCCCGCGTCCCGCGTGAGCGTGTCGAACGACGTAGCCACCCAGATGATGCTGTCGGTCACAACCAGCGCCGACACACCGCCCTTGCCGAGACCGTGCCTGTGATCGAACGACTCCCACATCCGGCCATCATTGACCGAGCGACTGAGGCCGTTGCCGGTGGCCACCCAGATCGTATCCCCCAGAAAACGGATGTCGGTGACGCTGTTGCTCGCCAGCCCGGCAACGGGCGGCGGAGACTCGTCCAGCTCGCTGGCGAATCGGTACGTGCGTAGCCCCTGTCCACCAGCGGCAGCCGCGGTCAGAAGAATCGCCATTCCGGCCAGGCCCAGCCGGAAAGTGGCCACAAGCCCGCGATGCTTCGGTTCAGTACACAACGAACGTCTTCTCCACTGGCTCACTCGCCTGCTCCACCCAATCGAACGCCTGGAATGTGAACCGGTACGTGCCCTTCTGGACCGGCGGCAAACCGTTCTGATCTGCCTGCTCGTCCGAGTACACCACCAGCGTAAACGTGTAGACGCCGTCGCCCGCCACTTCGTCCCCGTAGAACGGGCTCGGGTACTGCGTTGGGTCGAAGGGTAAGCCATTGTCCGCCATGGGGATTGGCAAGCCGTTGTTCGCGTAGGTCGAATCCGGCTTCAGCGATGTGAAACCCACGCGTTTCACGTCCAGCAAGGTTTGGGGATCGTACACGGTGGCCGTGATCCGCACCAGCACGGAGCCGGTAGTCGGTTTCGCAACAGAGTCCGGCAGACCCACTTGAACGATCGCAGGAGGCTCGTTCTCGATCACCACGCTTCGTTCTTCGACTTGACTGGACAGGCCGAGCCTGTCCTCCGCCCAGAAGCGGAGCGTGTACGGACCCCGCTTGCTCGCACCAAACGAGGCCGAGAGACCCAGCTCGAACCATCCGTCGTTGGCTTCGGCGTCGCCGTGCGTCCCGTCGTCGAACAGCTGCCCTTCGAACGCAACCGAGGAACCCCGCAGCCCAGCAAATCGCACCACAGCCACATCGGCCAGCCCCTGGCTATCGGCCACCAGCGCCCGGAAACGGAAATCGCCCGCTAGACCGCTGGGCAGCACCGCGGGCACCTCCAGCTGCACAATCACCGGAGCGTCGTTCCTGCGCGCCCGCACTTCCCGTTCCAGTGGTTCGCTTCGGTTGCCATCCTGATCCACCGCCACGAAGACCAGCCGGTAGGTCTGCTCTTCCGGACCGCTCCATTGCCACACGAGTCTTTGCGAGAAAACCCCGTCCCCCGCGACCACGTCCCCGTCGTCCGGGTGCAAATAGGCCCCATCGTCCCACAGAGTATCCCGGGCCACCGGTTCCGATCCGTCCGCGCGGTAGATCTCCAGCAAGACATACCGGATGGTCCGGACCCCCTGGGGATCTGACGCACGCACGCGAACCGCGTACGCCTGCGCGGGGCTCACCAGCGTGGGAGCAGTGAGGTCTGAAAGGGAAGGTTCCTGGGGAGGGTTTGCGATTTCGTCTTTGCTACAACCGGCAAATCCGAGGCCCAGGCCAAGAAGAGCGGCCAGAAACAGGTGGGAGAGCTGTACCTGCCCGTCCGCGTGTGCTGAGCTGCGATCGTGCATGAATCCTCAAGATTGACGCCTACCCGAACCGATCGTCACCCCCCAAACTACGAATCGGTGGAGTAAGTTGCAATCGGTTTCGAGACCTCGACTTCCCCTCCCTCGCAGATCGACCGTGGTAAGATCGAAGGGGCAGCTTGGCCGCTCCCGGGCGCGGCGGTAGAAGGCACTACAATGCCCGGGACGCGGCAACCTCCACGCCCCGCGCTAGAGCCATCCGCAAAGGAGATCCGGGACAGATCGGGTTCCGACAAACACCCACAGCCTGAGTGAGAATGCGGCTCAAGCAAGCTCGTCGAGGAGAAATCCGGACAAACCTACCGATTGCCAGCCCCTCAGAAGTAGACAATGGCCGCGTAGCCCACCCAGTGGTGCAACGAGCGCGGCGCAGTGACCCCCAACCCTCCCATCGAGACGGGCAAACGCCCCAATCCCCAGCTCGTGTCGTATCGGAGAAGGTACCCGGCCGGGATCTGTCGATTCAGCTGCTCGGCCAGGTGGTAGGTGAGCAAGAGCCCGAAGGGGATGGAG
>CAYXFI010000276.1:2652-5574 GCA_964464205.1 uncultured Cytophagia bacterium | reverse complement strand
CAGATGGTTGCGGACTTTGTACCCTTTCAAATCCCAACGACTTACGTCAAACAATAGAGGATTTTCGGTGGAATCTCTGCATTCCCCCGGGGCGCCAGTCTTGCGCTGCATCCGCGCCCCGCGGACAGACCACGGCTGAGGGGAGCCGTGAGGAGTGGCGGCAGAGCGCCAAGCGTCTGCGAAATGAAAGGGCTAACGATTCGTCAGGCGTCGTAGTGGCTCGTGCACACGCCCCCAAAACGGAAAAGCCCCTCCCGGTGTCACCGGGAGAGGCTATCCGCCGTGAGAGAGGATCAGACCAAAGCCAGGACGGCAAGCTTTGAACTGTTGTTCCCCCTGCTCTATGAGCTCTGCTTCCCCTTCCGATACAGTTCCAGCACCGCGGGCACGTACTGCTGGGTTTCCGCCGGTAGCAGTCCTTCCGCCTTGCCTCCCGCGAGCCACTGCGCCGCGCACCTCTCACCGGCATTGTACGCCGCCAGGCCACCCTCCAACCCGTAGCGCTCGACAAGAGCGGAGAGGTACCGACAACCAATGCGAATGTTGTAGATGGGATTCGTGAGCACACTCATGGGGTCGGACCAGGTGATGCCTTCGTAGTGCGCGATGAACTGCCCCGTAGACGGCATCACCTGCATCAGGCCAATCGCCCCCGCCGGAGATACCAGCTGCGGATCCCACGATCCCCCGGTCTCTTGGCTGATCGTCGCAGCGATCAGATCCACATCCAGGTTGGTATACTTCTGACTCATTTCGTAGATTTCGCTGGCGATCTCGTATCGGAGGGCGGACTCCATGTCGGGATTGGCCTGCTCGATGATCTTCATGATGCGCTGCACGTGGTACTGCCGTACCGAGTCCACATTCAGCGCGGCGCGCAACTCGTTGAAGGCTTCTTCGAGCCGCGCGATCTGGTCAGCGCGCTTCTGGGTCTCGCGGAAATTGTACGTGAACCCGGCTACGAACCCAGCACCGAGCACCACCGTGAGGATCTTGAGTCCGAGGACCCAGGAGAACTTCCTCTGGCTGCTCATCGACTCCCTCGCAACACGGAACGCGAAACGTTCGACACACATGTTTCTACAAAGACCGTGCCTGAATTCCTGTGACTGCACTCACAAGGCTCGTTTTCCCGTGCTCGATCGCCGAGCGTGCTTCCTCCGTTTGGCGATGCTCGGTGGCGAGCCGGCTGACCAGGTAGCAATTTCTGCACACTGCGTTGACTTTCGGCAACATTTCGGCCACCCGTGCTCGAAAACGATCCACAGTTCGGAAAAATCTGCACAGCCGGGGCGGGCCGGGCTCCGAGCCCAGTGAGGCCAGGACCCCGGCCCGTCGCGCGTGGCACACTGGATCAGACGGGAACACCAAGCCCATTTTCCGAGACTCTTCGGGCTACTGACCCTCCAGCAATTCATCGGTCGCTTGAGCTGTGAGACCTCTCTTCGAAAGGAGATCGCGATGAGATGGTCCCGAAACGGTGTGACGGAAGACGAAGCCCGTTTCCCCGGGACCGCGGCGCTCCGTGTGGAGCATCTTCACTACAGCGTCGCCGGCAAACGCCTGCTCGAGGACGTTTCCTTCGAGCTGCCAAAGGGCGAGGTGCTGGCCATCGTGGGCCCGAGTGGCTCCGGGAAATCCACGCTGCTGCGGCTGCTGAACCGGCTCGACGAGCCCGAGTCCGGCTCTATCTACGTGAATGGCCAGGACTATCGCACTTTCCCCCCTCGTGAGCTGCGCCGGCGTGTCGCGCTGGTCATGCAAACGCCGCACATGTTTCCGGGAACCGTCGCCGACAACATCCGCTTTGGACCGAGGCAGTGGGGCAGAGAGCTGGCCGACGAAGAAATCGAGCAGCTCCTCGCGAAGGTCCATTTGCGGGGCCTCGCGGAACGCGACGCAGCCACTCTCTCCGGCGGCGAAGCCCAGCGCGTGGCACTGGCCCGCACTCTCGCGAATGAGCCCGAAATCCTGTTGTTAGACGAGCCCACCTCGGCCCTCGACGAACGGACGCGCGACCAGGTGGAAAGAGTGATCGCCGAACTTCTCGCTCGCGAAAAGCTGACCTGCCTGTTGGTCACACACGATCTGGATCAGGCCCGGCGACTGGCGCACAGACTTCTGATTCTCGATCAAGGCAGAGTTGTGGGGACGGTCAAAACGAGGAGCGCTCAAAATGCTGGCTAGATGGATTCACTCCGCCATTCCACTGGCGCTGGCGCAGGCCGCGATCACCGCAGCCGCCGCTTTCGCCATTGTCCTCGCGGCCCGGCGCAGGAAGATCCACATCGAAAGAGAAACCGCCGTCGCCCTCGCGCGGGGTTTCACCCAGGTCGTGGCGGTCGGGTCGGTCTTGCTGTTCGTCTTCCGCGGCCCGTGGGGACTGGGCCTGCCCATCCTGGCGGCCATGATCGTGCTGGCTTCATCCATGTCCACGCGGCGGGCCAAGGGGTTTCCCGGCGCCTTCACCATCTCCCTTGCCGCCATCGCGATCGGCGGTGGTTGCGTGATCTTCGTGATGACCTGGCTCGGCGTGATTGACCCCCGGTTGCCTTCCCTCATCCCCGTGGGGAGCATGCTCATCGCCAACGCGATGAACACCAACTCCCTCACCCTGGATCGGCTGAAAGCCGAGATCCTCGCTCACGCGGGACAGATCGAGGCCGCCCTCGCGCTCGGGGCGCACCCGCACGAGAGCCTAGCGCCTCACATCCGGTCGGCCATCATGGCAGGTTTGATCCCCCGCCTCGACACTCTGCGGTCACTGGGCATCGTTTGGATCCCGGGGATCATGACCGGTATGATCCTCGCCGGCTCAAGCCCCATCCACGCCGCCATCTACCAGTTCGTGATCATCGCGATGATCTTCACCTCCGCGGCGCTCACAGCCCTGGCCGCCTGTCTGCTGGCGCGCAAGCGGGT
>CAYXFI010000276.1:0-2552 GCA_964464205.1 uncultured Cytophagia bacterium | reverse complement strand
CGCTCGCCGTCTTCATTTCCCAGCGGAAGGCCAGCAGACGGAGAGCGTTCAACACCACGGCCAAGGTGCTCCCTTCGTGCAGCAGAATTGCGATCGGGATCCCCGCGAGGCCCAGCGCCGCAAACGGCACCAGCCCAAGAACGACGCCCAGCGACACCGCCAGGTTCTGACACATGACGCGACGCACCGCCCGGGCCAGGGCCAGCGCGTAGGGCAGCGCACCCAAATGGCTGGTCATCAGCGCCACGTCGGAGGTCTCGAGCGCCAGATCCGAGCCTCCCGCACCCATTGCGATCCCCACGGTGGCGCGAGCCATGGCCGGGGCATCGTTCACACCGTCGCCCACCATCCCGACTGCGCCGTATTGCTCGACGAGGCGCTCGACTACCTCCACCTTCTGGTCCGGCAACAGCTCGGCGAACACTTCGTCCACCCCCACTTCCCGCGCCACAGCCCGGGCGACCCTCTCCGCGTCCCCCGTGAGCATCACCAGGCGGCGGACACCCAGACCGCGAAGGGCAGCCAACGCGGACCCCGCTTCGGCGCGGGGTACATCCAGGAATCCCAGAACGCCCTGCGTCTCTCCCGCGTACCACACCACCGCTGGCGTGAGGCCCCGCTCGGCCATGTCCCGCACCGCCGATTGCGCGGAATCCGGCAGAGATTGGCCCGACTCTCTGGCGATCAGATGGGCGCTGCCCACGACGATCTTCTCGCCGTCCAGCTTGCCAACCAGGCCCATCCCCGCTACGGCGCGCACATCGTCGGCTGGCGTGAGACGTACCCCCTCCGACTCCGCGCGTCGAAGCACGGCGCGAGCGAACGGATGGGTGGACTGACATTCCACCGCCGCCGCCAGTTCCAGCAGACGCCGCTCGTCCTCCCCGGACAATGGCAAGACTTCCCGTAGCTCCGGCTCACCGCGCGTCAGGGTGCCGGTCTTGTCAAACGCCAGGGCCTTGAGGGAACCCAGACTTTCCAGGCTCGCTCCACCCTTCACCAGCACCCCCCGACGCGCCGCCCGCGCGATACCCGAAAGTATCGTGGCCGGAACCGCAATCGCGAGGGCGCACGGGGAAGCGGCCACCAGCACGGCGATGGCGCGAATCGCCGACACTTCCCAAGGCAGGATCCCCATCAGGGGCGGTAGCGCCGCTAGCACGAGCACGAAGATCACCACAGCCGGCACGTAGGCGCGCTGGAAACGTTCGGAGAGGCGCTGTGCAACGGCCTTCTGCGTCTGCGCCCGCTCCACCATCTGGATCACACGGGCCAGCGTCGTGTCGGCCGCGAGCTTGGTCACCTCGATTTCCAGAACACCACCGCCGTTCACGGAACCGGCGAACACGTCGTCTCCGGCTCGCTTGGTGACAGGCACACTTTCGCCCGTCAGCGCACTCTGATCCACCTCCGACTCGCCGCTCAGGACCTTCCCGTCCACCGGAATTCTTTCCCCCGGCCGGACCACAACCACATCCCCTCGCACCAGCTCTTCCACCGGCAGCTCCAGTTCCTCTCCCCCGCGCCGCACCCTGGCCAGGCGAGGACGCAACTCATTGAGGCTCCGAATCTCCCGGCGGGCCCGCTGCATCGCGTAGTGCTCCAGGGCGTGGCCGAAGCTGAACAGGAACAGCAACAAACCACCTTCGGGGTAATGCCCGAGCCCAGCCGCGCCCAGTGCCGCCACCACCATCAGAAAGTCAATGTCCAGGTGGAGGCGCAGAAGGGCGCGCACCCCGTGCTTAGTCGCCTCCAACCCACCCGTGACGTAGGAGATGACGTACAGCAGCAGAGGTACGCTCCGCGGAACGGAGGTCATTTGATCCAACGCAAAGCCGAAGGCCAAAGCAATCCCGGAGACGATGGCCAGGCTCAGATCGGCATGCCGGCGGATCCACGAACGAGGCTCTTCCTCCGGCTCCTCGACCGTGTAGCCGAGCTCCCGAACCTTGCGGACGATCTGCTCACGGGTGATCACCGTGGAGTCGTACTCAACCCGCATCCGCTCGGCGGGGTAGCTCACACTGACCGTCAGCAGGCCCTTCATCCGGCCCAGGAGGTGCTCGATGCTCAGGGCGCAGTCCGCGCAATCCATGTCCGTGATGCGGAACGATTCGTGCCGGTAGCGGTCCGAGATCGCCGCTCCCTCTCTTTCCACGAGGCGCCTCACGTCTTCGAGACCCATCAGGTCGGGATCGTAGTGAAGACAAAAGAAGTGGCGCCCGTCCGCGGTCTTCACATGCGCTTTCAGGATGCCCCGCACCCCCTGCACGCGCTCCAGCAACCGCTCCACACACTGGTCCTTCTCGTCCTCGACCCGTGGGAGCACGATGGGGATGTCGAGCAAGAGGGTTCGTTCGGCTCCAGCCATGTCTCTTCGCACCCGTGCTTCAATCACGCAGGGAAGCCCGCGCTCCCTCCGACTGCTGCGCCGCCGCTCTCAGCACCTCTCGAAGGTCGCCGCCGTAGAACTTCCTCAGGTAGTCCTCCGTTTCGAGCAGGTGTCTGTCACGCACCAGCTCGGGCCGCCGCAGCAGGTATTTCAGTTCACG
>CAYXFI010000275.1:0-5631 GCA_964464205.1 uncultured Cytophagia bacterium | reverse complement strand
AAGATGTCCATCCGCACCGTGGATGCCGACGTCGAGATCCGCGACGGCATTGCCATCACCCACGTGGATCAGGTTTTCTTCAACGAGATGTACCAGAGCGTGGAGGCCATCTGGGTCTTCCCCCTGCCCGAAGGCGCGGTGGTGACCGAGCTGGCCTACTGGTTCAACGGGCAGCGCTACGTCGGTTCCGTGCGCGAGCGACAGGAAGCCGTCCGCAGGTACGAGCAGAATTTGCGGCGCTATCTGGACCCCGCCCTGCTGCAGTATCTCGGCGACAACCTGTTCCGGCTGAACATCGCCCCCATCGATCCGAGATCGGAAGTGCGCTTCGAAATCACCTACGTGCAACTCCTCCCGTACGAATTCGGCGTGACCCGGTACAAGTTCCTGCTGAACGCCACTGGCGTTTCGCCCAGAGCGCTGAATCGGGTCTCGGTTCGCATTCGGGCCACCACGAAAACCGACTTCAAATTCTTCCATTGTCCCTCGTACGAGGGTACCACCGGGCTCTCCGTCACCAGAGTGTCGGATAGCGAGTACGGATTGCTCTTCGGGGACGAGAACTTCCTCCCGGACCGGGATCTGATCGTGGAGTTCGAGACGCGCAGGGAGGGAGTGGACATCCGGGCGTTCACCTACACGCCGGTCCCGAGCGATTCGTTCGGCACGGACAGCTTCTTCGCCCTCACCATCACCCCACCGGACAGCCTGGGCGCGAGCGAGAGTTTTCCCAAGCGGGTAGCTTTCGTGGCCGACGTGTCCTCCAGCATGGAAGGTAGCCGGATCGAACAGCTCCGGGAGGCGCTGCGCAGGTTCGTCCGGCTGCTCGCGCCGGAGGACAAGTTCAACATCATCGTCTTCGGAACCGCCGTGCAATCCTTCGCCGAGGACTTCGTACCCGCCACGGCGGAAAACGTGGCGCTCGCCGAGGACTTCATCCGACGACTCTCCGCTTTCGGTCTCACGAACATGGAGGAAGCGCTGCGGAGGGCCCTTTCGCTGACTTACGCTCCAGAGGCGGCCAACCTGATCCTCTTCGCCACCGACGGGTATCCCACCTGGGGTGTGACGGATCCGAACGAGCTGCTCATGATGGTGCGCGACGCGAACCGGGACAGCGTCCGCATCTTCACATTCGGAATTGGCGACGAGGTGGACAAGACCTTCCTGGAACGTCTCGCTTCGGAGAACCACGGCCAGGCTTTCTTCATCGAGCGAGATGATGAGATCGCGCAGGCCACCATCAACGCCTTCGAGAGCATGTCGCGGCCGGTGCTGATGGACCTGAGGCTGGAGATCCCGGGACTCATCTACTACGACGTCTACCCGCGGCGCCTGCCGGATTTGTACTTCGGGACGCAGATCACTATCCTCGGTCGCTACATCAACGCGGGAGACTTCACGGTGAAGCTCACCGGGCGAATGCGTACCGGGACGCAAGTCCTGCAATCGCGGGTCTACTTCGGCACGGATCCGGGCGGGATCCGAGCCGTGGCCAAGCTCTGGGCCAGCGCCAAGATCACCGACCTGCTGGAACAGATCGACATTTACGGAGAACGGCCTGAGCTGGTGGAAGCGGTGATTCGCCTCAGCCTCCAGTTCCAGATTCTCACCCGCTACACGGCTTTCTACAGCGAACCGACGAAAGTTGAGGAGCGGCGGAACGCAGAGCTAGTGCCGAAGACGTTCGCACTGTACCCCAACTTCCCCAACCCGTTCAACGCGCGGACGGAGATCCGCTTGGCGATTCCCGCGGGGTGGGAAGGAAGGACCGTGGTGGTGCAAATCTTCGACGCGAAGGGCCGGCTGATCAAGACGCTGTACAAGGGACCGGCGGTTCCGGGTGAGCACCGGTTGGTGTGGGACGGTACCGATGAGAATGGAGTCACCGTGCCCACGGGCGTTTACCTCTGCGTGCTCAGGGTGGGCGACCATCGCGTGCAGCGGAAGATGATCCTGCTTCGGTAGGAGACGAGCGAGCGCACGGAGAAAACGCGGGACGGCCGGGTGCGCGGGTCGGAACTCGGAAGAATCGGTTGACGGAAGACGGGGTTTCGCGGCTGGGCTTGCGCTGAGCACTTGGAGATCGCCGGTCCGGTTTCGTGCCGACGCTTTGGGATTCGCTCAAGCAGGGGAGGCGAATGATGCTTGGTTCGAAGGAGCGGTCAATGTGCACGCACAGGGGGATGAGGTGGCAGTGTCACCTGCTCTTGCTCCCGTTTCTCGCCGCGCTGGCCCTGCTCTCGCCCGAGGTCAGGGCGGATGGCCTGCTGATGAAGACGAACAGCGACACCATCCTCTACCACCGGGCGACGCACGTGCTCGTGACGATCGATGAACAAGTGGCTCGCACGGTGGTGGACTTTGAATTCGTGAACTCGCTTTCGGGGGATTCGATTTGGGCGAAATTCGCGTTCCCGCTACCCGAGAAGGCGGTGGTCACCGACTTCGGTGTGTACAAAGGCGATGAGATCTGGTTCTTCAAGATCAGCGCTTCGGACACAGCGAGGGGCAATCAGGAGATTCCCCAGGAGGATGTGCGCCTGCGCGAATACCTCAGGCCCAATCCCTTCGTGGTCCCCGTGAAAATCGGAACGGGAAGGGTTCGATTCCGCCTCAAATACATCGAGGTGCTCGACTACGCCAGTGGTTACTACCACTACCGGTACCCGCTGGCGACGCCCCAGTCGCTGGCTTCGGCCCCGCTGGACACGTTGTCCTTTGATCTCCAGCTGACCGCCGGATACCGGATCTTCGACGCCGAGTGCGTGAGTCACCCCTGGCTCACTTTCGACGCGAACGACTTCGCGGCGACTCTCCGATTCTCAGGTGGCACTTTTGCGCTTTCGGAAGATCTCGCGATTCGCTACCGCCTCGACCAGCCCGAGATCAAGGCTACTGTGTTTTCCTACCGCACGCCGAGCATTCCCCACGATGCCGACGGCTACTTCGCGGTGATCTTCCGGCCGCCTTCACTGGAACAGGCGACGATCCTGCCGAAGTATTTCGCTTTCATCATTGACAAATCCGGCAGCATGACGGGCACCCCGATGGATTACGCCAAACAGGCGGCGAAGAATTGCATCCGGGGGCTGCGCCAAGAGGACGTGTTCAACGTGATCTGGTTCAACTACGATGCGGGGTCGTTTTCTGCCGAGCCGGTACGGGCCACCCGAGAAAACAAACAGCGCGCGATCGATTTCATCGAATCCCTCCGACCCGGTGGCTCCACGAATTTGTACAGTCCAACCTTGCAGGCGGTGCAGGAAGCCCTACCCGATCGGGTCAACCAGGTCGTACTGCTCACGGACGGGTACCACAACAGCGGGCCCGTGACCAATCTGGATCGGGTGATTCAGGACATCACGAGTGCCAACGTCCATGGGGCGCGGATTTTCTGTTTTGGGATCGGGCAGGGTGCCGATTTCAGCTTTCTCGCGAGGTTGGCCGAGCGGAACAACGGAAAAGCGTTCAAGATCGACACGCCGGAGCAGATCACCACGGCCGTGGGGGAGTTCTTCGAAGCGGCAGGAAATCCCGTGCTCCAGGTAGAGGGCCTCACGTTTGAGGGGGTGAGTCCGTTCGAGGTGTACCCTGAAGTGCTGCCCGATCTGGCGGTGGGGCAACAGGTGATCGTCACCGGTCGGTACCGCCAGGGGGGCACCGGTGTGATGAAGCTCCACGCCAAGATTGCGGGCCGCGACACGACGTTCGTGTACCAGGACATTGCGCTCGCGGACACTTCGGGAGAGTACCCCTTCGTACGCAAGCTGTGGGCTAAGCAGAAGATCGACTACCTGTACCAGCAGTGGCTCGCGCTGGGACAGCCAGAGGCGCTGCGCCAGCAGATCATCGAGTTGAGTCTGGTGTACGGGGTCTTGTCGCCCTTCACGGAATTCAGCGAGCCGCAGCCGCCGACGGGCGTGGAAGAGGTGGGAGTGCTGGCAAGCCTGCAGGCCGAGGTGCGGTGGGCTGAGGCTGCGCCCAAAGTGGTGATCGAGTGGGCGCCGGACGCAGGCGAGATGGCCGGTGCGGTGGTGGAGATCTGGAGAAGCGAGGCTGGGCGAGGGGAGAAGCTCCTGGCGAGGGTGCCGTTGTCGGCGGGAAGGTACGTGGACGCCGAGGTTGGTGCGGGCCGGAACTACCGCTACCGCGTCGTGGCGCTGGACCCGAGCGGGGAAGTCCTGAGCTCCCGCGAGTTTGACGTCCAGGTGCCGATGCGATTCGAACTGAGTCAGCCTTACCCGAATCCGTTCAATTCGAGTACGACGATTCGGTTGACGCTGCCGCGCCGTGGTTCCGTTACGGTGGAGGTGCGCGACCTGCTCGGCCGGGTGGTGAAGGAGTTGTTCTGCGGAGAGGTCCAGGGCACCGAGACCGTGCGTTGGGACGGTACTAACGAGTTCGGCGAAGAGGTGCCTTCGGGTTTGTACCTCATCCGGGCGGAGTACTTCGGGAAGGTGTTCGTCAGAAAAGTGGCGTTGGTGCGGTAGGAGGGAGCGGGCACGGGTTCGGCCCGCTCGTCTGTCTCCGTAGTCCTGTGGTGCGATTGAGGTCCCCCAGCGACCGGTGATGGGGGATGGCCATGCGACGAAAATGTGATCAGGGTGCGAGGTTCCCGGGGGAGACGCTCTCTGCGGTCGTTGCCGTCATGTTTGGCTGTTGCGCCATGTGCAGTACTGCGCGCGAAGCTGGCCCGCCTGGTCTGCGGCTGAATTGCTCTTCGGGCCATGACGAATCAAAACGGGTGCGGCGCTACGGTCCCTTGACCAGGGGAAGGGAAAAGATCTTGCTTTGCGTTCGCAATGGTGTAGATTCCCTGAGTGTGTCCTGCCGGTAGCGCTACGGCGGGTTCGGTTCATGGTTATGCGTAAGGGGCTTTCTCGAATCGGGGTGAGCACGGGATGACACTGGCTGCTGGCAGTGGGAAGCCAAGGCTAGACCCCGTGGTGCAAGGGGGCGCCAAACGATTCGCGCGACCTGAATTGATGGCCGCTCTTTTCACTGTTTTTCTGGTTTGGAAACTTGCCCTGCCGGGTGACCTCTCGCGTTTTCCCATCTATGCTGACCCATCCTACGAGTGGGCCGCGGAACAAGATGGACCGTTCTCTGGGTATCCAGACCAAAGCCTCGAGGTTGTTGGCGAATGGCCGCTTGGGCCGTGCTATGCCATTACGGTTTTGAGGGATACCCTTTACATGGGTTCAGGACGGGTGGTGCGGATCTTTGAAGTGCTCGGGGCGAGCCGACCGCGAGAACTCGGCCAGGTGGTACTGCCTGACTATGTGACAGCCCTGGCTGTCGGCGGCAAGTACCTGTACGTCGGAACCGCCTACAGAGGTCTGCACGTGCTGGATGTGTCGGATCCTTCGGATGTTCGGGAAGTCGGCGCGGTGGATGTCCCTGGGAAGGTGGCGGGATTCGTGCTGAAGGATGACCGTATCTACGTTGCGGCCTCCCAGGGTGGCCTGCGGGTCATTGACGTACGGGATCCGACGCAGCCCCGAGAAATAGGTTTCTACAAGATAGTCGCGACGCTATCGAACGAGGCGGTGGATGTGTGCGTGCTAGGCGACCACGCCTACGTTGCCTGGGGCGACTATGGACTCCGCATCTTGGATGTCAGCAATC
>CAYXFI010000274.1:0-5677 GCA_964464205.1 uncultured Cytophagia bacterium | reverse complement strand
AGCCCACCCAGTGGTGCAACGAGCGCAGCGCAGTGACCCCCAGCCCTCCCACCGAGACGGGCAAGCGCCCCAATCCCCAGCTCGTGTCGTATCGGAGAAGGTACCCGGCCGGGATCCGTCGATTCAGCTGCTCAGCCAGGTGGTAGGTGAGCAGGAGCCCGAAAGGGATGGAGAAACGACCGCACCAAGTGATGCGGTAGGTTTTCAGATCGTTCCTGTCGACCAGAGTGTACAGCAGTCCTCTCAATCGGGCTGGGTCAATGGGTCCCAACAGGTACTTCCGCATCAGGTTGTACTCGCGACGCACGGCCCGAACGTAGCCCTGCTCGTCCGCTCCGAAGGGCGCGTAGTTCTTCCCACCCCAGCCCTGGTCACCGTAGTGTACTGCGTCCGAGGAAATGAGCACTACGAAATCCTTGCCCCAGGTCAAACCCTTCGTTTTCGTGGCGTTCGCCAGTGCGCGCGCTAAGTGCCGTGCGATCGAGTCCATCCGGCCGAAATGCATGTAGGGGACCAGGACTGGCAGGATCCGGACATCCCGCCTTCGCATTTGGATCCAAGGCACGAGGGCTTCAAGGGAATGCTCTTCCGAATGGTACGCGTTGGACACCACGTACGTCCCAGGGGCCAGCTCTCGAACTACCTCCTCGCGGACCTCCCAAACCGGTACGCGGCCCCACGGTCCCCGCCAGAAGCGAAACGCGTCGAAAATCAGCCGTCCCGACTCACCCCAGCGCCAGGCCTTGTGCGCCACGCCAACCAAGACCACGTACGGCGCGTGGTATTTCCGAAACAGGTGCCAGTACACGCGCCCCGCGTACACGTAGTCGTCGTGCGGGGAAACCGCCGCGACCCAGTTCTCGCCCAGTTCGTCCCAGATCTTCCGGTCCCGGTCGGCGAGACTGTCCCGCTCCAGGCTGTCGCAGAGAGACACCAGGGCCTGCATCTGGCTCGGAAACCGGGCAAAGCCCACGGTATCCACCAGCCCCCGCACCGTCTGCGCCTCGAGCCTCATCGCCACCCCAATCAGCCCGAGAGCCAGGATGAGCGCGATTCTCCGCATCACAACCTCCCTCGCCTCCGAAGATGCGAGCTCCTCCCACCCGTCACACGAAACGCTGCCCGCGTTGCCTGAGCAGGCTTCGCACCCAGTGCACCAGAATTACCGCAGAAGCAACAGCTTCTGGGAACGCTGCCAAACGGCACCGTCGTCGGTCTCAGCCGTGAAACGGCAGACGTAGACGCCCGCGGCCACCGGGCGACCGTACTCGTCGCACCCGTCCCAGCGTGCCTCGTGCTCACCAGCCGTTTGCCGTCCCCGCACCAGGGTGCGCACCCGCTCGCCCCGGCTGTTGAAGAGCTCGAGCCTCACGCGAGCGGCGCGCGGCAGGGCGTACCGCACTACGGTGGCCGGGTTGAACGGGTTGGGGAAAGCCGGGTACAGCGCGAAGGCCGTGACCACCGCTCCGCCTTCGCGAACTACCTTGGTCTGCGGTTCAATCTGTACGGTGACCGGTACTGCGAGCTGCGGGTGCTGGGGATCGTTCGTGTTCAACAGCAGCGTGGCGCGCACTTCTCCGGGCTGGAGGTCCACGGCTTCCACTTCCACCCGCAGCGGAAAGCGCATTCCCGCGGGCACCAACACGCTGTCCGGCGCGACCTTCAACCAGCTTGCCGGGCCAGTCGAAGCGGCGGCCAGAACTTCTCCCGAGCCGTCAGCCCAGATCAGCCGGCTCCAGCCGGAGCCCAGCGCACGACGCGGGATGGCCAGTTCGTACGCCTCCCCGCGCATCCGCAATGGGAACACCGCTAGCAGATGACCGTCGCGGGCATCGAACAGGCCCACCTCCGCCCGGTCAGTCCTCGGCACGAGGGCGTAGTATCGGCCGCGGGGCCACACCCAGAGGTACGTGGTGCCGCCCGTTAGCCGCTCGCCCCTCAGCTGGAGCACCGCCGCTCCGAGCTGAAGCTTGCCCAGCTCCTCCGCGCCCGTGCCAGGCGCCACGCTCCCGTCGATCGTTTGCAGGTCTCCCTTCCGCCAGCGGGCATCGGCCCATTCTTCCGCGGACGCCGAGAAAGTAGTGCGGGGTAAACGCACCGGCAGCCGACTCACCTGGGCCGCTTCGCCCAAGCCGCCCCCCTGCACCGCCACGCTCGCCACGAGGTCCACTTCACCCCCGTTGGCCAGCCAAAGTGTGTCCGCCGCGGTCTCGCCCTGCCGCAACCGGAAAGAAAGGGCCGACGGATCGATTGCCACCTGGGCCGGCACATCTGTGATTCGGAAGGCGTAGTAGGTCCTCGGCGCCCCGAGCGGATCCACCGACTTGTTCCCGCTGGCATCCTCCACTTCCACGTACAGGTGGATCTCCGTGCCAAAAGGTTGTCCGGGAATCTCCGCCCGGTACAGCGAGTCGTGCCCCACCGGTAGCATCGGTAGCCGGTGTGTCGTGTCCTCTGCCATCCACACCAGGGTGACGCGTGCGAGCGCGCTGTCGTCCCACGCTTGCGCCAGAACTGCGTAGGGACCTGTCGCGTCGTCGGTGTTGTGGGGTCGCCGAACGACCATCACCGAAGGAGCTCCCACCCTCTCCACGCTCCAGCTCACGTCGTCGATGTACCAGCCGGACTCGTTTGTGTTGTTGTCGCTGCCCAGGTGGAATTGCAACACCACCCGATGGCCCACGTACGGCCTCAAATCGATGTAGGCGGGGTGCCAGAAATCGCCCGTGCCTTCCGGACCCCCGAAGGCCCTCTCTCCACCGAGCACTCGATTGTAGGGATCGACCACGTGGTCGTACCCCTTCCCGGTGGGCTCCACAACCTCGAAGGGCCCTCCGTCCACAGAGATCTTCACATTGCCGCCATCCCACAGACGCCCGCTGCTGTACTCGAAACGGTACCAGTGCCAAAACCGGAACACAGCGCTCTCGGCGTTCCGCAGATCGATCTCGGGTGTCACCAACCGGGCGTCCGCACTGTTGCTGTAGTTTCCGTCCAGGTTGGTTGCCCACAGCTTCTGGCCCGAGTGGGCCGAGCCGGGGCCACTGGTGGGCACACCCCACTGCCAGTCGGTACCGGACACCACGGTGAGAACGGAATCGTCCTCGAAGTCGTACACACGATAGGCCAGCAGGGAGAACGAGTGGGACCCCTGAGCCGGATCCCGGGCCACATTCCCGAGCGAAGAGCCGTCGCGCGCGTAGATCACGTAGTGAATCCGTTGGCCGGCCACCGGCGGGTACAACGCGATTTGTGCGACGAATTCGTCCCCTTCCGGAACCATCGGCACGGAGCCGACGGGCCCTCCCTCCGTCCAGAACTCCACCCAGGCCGAATCGATTCCGGCATCATCCCAAATCTCCGCCGCCACGCGGTAGGTGCCGGAAAAAGCAGATTGGTCGGCGAGCGGCTCGTGCACGATCCGGGGTGGCACCGAGTCAGGACGGACCCAGAACGTGTCCACAGCAGCCGGAGCCGGTCGGGGCCACGCACCTCTCCGGCCGTCCACGCTCCAAGCCGTCACGTAGAAGAAAATGGGGCCGTGCTCGCCGCGCCCGGGTATCTCACCGACGTACACGTCCGGTTCCGTAGTGGGGGTCATCTGCACGGAATCGTACTGCGCCGCGTCGAAAGAGTAGTGCAAACGGAACGTCGACGGATCCAGCACGCAGGAATCGGTGAGCGTGATCGCCGGGCGGATCCGTGCCCGAACCGCGTACGGCCCAACAGCATCCTCGGTGTCGGGTACCCGGAACACGTCTACGATCGGCTCCTCCCCGGCAGCCCAGATCGCGTAGAGAATCGGTTGCAGGTTTTCCTGGATCAGTTGGGCGATCTCCGAAGTGTCGGGATGGAAAGCAGTACCTACCTCCGGGGTGAACCCGAAGATCTTGTTCTTCACCGTCTGCTCGCCGTAGAACCAATCGTCCGAGTCGCCGTTGGTGATGTAGATCGCTCCGGAGGCGGGGTTCCCGGGGAGGTACCCATTGTAGTGCGCCATGCTGTCCGCCAGCGAAGCGAAAACCCAGTGATCCGGGGTATTCTGCCGGATGTACCCCCACGGAAAGAGGTACAGGCGGCTGTAGCTGTGGAAGGAAAGGATGATCCGGAAGCGGTGTTGCATGCAAAGATCGCGAATCGCCTGCGTCTCCGGTTCGGAGAACGGAGCCTCACCGCGGTAGATGGGGGAACCAGGATCAGGGCTCGAGCCCACGTTGTCGTAGGCCCACTTGTAGGAGTAGTTCCGATTCAGGTCCACACCGTAGGTTCCGTCCCTGTTCAGCCGCCGGTTCTTGCGCCACCAGCGATCCGTCGTGTGGACGTAGTCGAGCCCGTCCGGGTTCATCGTCGGGACGATCCAGATCTGGCGGTGGTCCACCAGGTAGGTCACCAGCGGATCCGAACCGTAGCGTTCCAGAAGGTAATGGACCAGGTACACGGCAATTTCCGGTGTGATGATCTCCCGCGCGTGGTGATTGGAGATGATGGCAACTTCCGGCTCTTCCTCCTCCACGCCCACGTTGTCCGAGATCTTCACAGCCAGGATATCGCGATCAGCCAAACCCTGGGTCTTTTCCCAGCTGTCGCCGATATCGTAGAGCTTCGCCAACGCCGGGTAGTTCGTCTGCGCCCACTCGAGCTCTTGCTTGCACTCCGAGTAGTCGTGGAAGTAGTCGAAGTACCCACCGGCCCGCATTTGAGCCTCGAGCTTGGCCAAATCCTCGATCTGCACGTGGTAGGAGAGACCCAGGCTGTCAAGGGTGGAGAGATCCCGCGCGGTCGCGAACACCACAAGGACCCCTCGCCTCGGGTCGTAGCTGGCCACATCGGGCCATGTTCGCAAGAAGCTCACGACGCGGGGATCCTGGAGGTCCCGCACGCGCACGTGGATGAGCTTGTTAACCTGTCCGGCCAGAGAGCTCACCGCCCAACTGCAGAGCAGCAGGATGGCCAGTGGTGCCAATCGTTTCATTCTACTCCTCCGTCTCGCCTCTCAACCAGCCGGAATTCCGGTGCCCGCCTCCCGGAGTTCGGGGCCGGCCCCGCCTCATCACCCTCCACAAGCAAAACAGGCCGGTCCCTCCCGCGGAACCGGCCTGCCACAACCCGTGGGCTCCTCACTTGAGCAAGAGGATCTTCCGGCTTTGCCGAACCTTCTCGGTGCTGAAACGAACGACGTACAGGCCCGCAGGCACTTCGCGGCCCCGCTCGTCGCGTCCGTCCCACCTGGTACGGTAGGATCCCGCTGGCTGCTCTTTGTCCACCAGAGTACGAACCAGCTGTCCCAGGAGGTTGTAAACCTGCAGCTTCACTCTCCCTGGCTCCGCCAGGTCGTAGGCCAGCGTGGTGGTCGGATTGAAGGGATTGGGGAAGTTCGGGTGAAGCGCGGTACGTTGGGGCAGGGCAGGTCGGGCATCCGAAACACCGGTGGACACCCCTTCCAGCACCTGCACGTCGTCAATGAACCACCCAAAGAAAGGCGGCACCTGGGTTGCATCGCTCTGCAT
This sequence comes from uncultured Cytophagia bacterium, assembly GCA_964464205.1. GTDB lineage: Bacteria > Zhuqueibacterota > Zhuqueibacteria > Oleimicrobiales > Geothermoviventaceae > Zestofontihabitans. The sequence continues at coordinate 170 of CAYXFI010000274.1, read as the reverse complement.
CCGGAACCGGATTCTCACGTCGTCGAAACCGGGACCTGTGTAGGGCGTCAGCGAATACTCCAGCATCACCCACGGTCCCTGCACACCGGTGAGCGGTTCACCCAATTGCTGCCAGGTCGCACCGCCGTCCGTGCTCACCTCGACGTAGCCGTAGTCGTGGTCCAGCTCCA
>CAYXFI010000273.1:0-5680 GCA_964464205.1 uncultured Cytophagia bacterium | reverse complement strand
CACCAGCAACTACGAGCAAAACAAGAGCGGCGGCAAAGGCGGCAAGTGTCTTCCGCATCTGCAAATCTCCCTCTTTGCCACACAAATTACGAGGTCCTTGGCTTGATCGTAGCCGCACCTCCCGGGACTTCACGCTACGCTCCCTCAGTGGGAATGGAGGGCGAGTACTACCGTGTGGCTGACAACTCTTTCCCGAGACACCACAATAAAGCGTATTTTGTCACAATTGTCAACAGATACTTCTCTCTCCGCTGCGGTATCCAGCGCGCGTTGCCGCCCGCTCCTTGTCTGATGTTCCGCCAAGCGCCTCCGCGCAGGGTTGGGTCTTTTCGGAAGCCCAGGAGCGTCAGCCGCTGCGCCGGTGCCCGGCATCGGCATCTCTGGCCGGACGCTCGATCAGTGGTTGTCTCGCCGGTAGGTACTTTCCCTGTCCTATTGCCGTGCGCGAAGAGCTAACGGATGACAACGAACTTGCGGTAGGTGCTGTCTCCCTTTCTGTACAGCAGTTTGCCCGTGGCCGGGTGGTGCACGTCGCGCGTCACCGTGAAATGGGCGATGTACACGCCGCTCACCACGACCTGCCGCGACGATGTGAGCAGATTCCAGGCCTCGTCACCGCTACCGTCGTTGTGGTCGATGGACTTTATCAGGTCTCCGCGCTCGGTGTAAATGTCAATTCGGCAGTAGCCCGGGATATTCAGGAACATGATCTTGTCCGGCTCACCGGGATACTGGATCTCCCTGGCGCGCACATTGTACGGGTTGGGAACCACGCGGATCTCATCGAGAGTCTCGCCGGCTTTCCGGCGGAGAAAAGCTGCTTTCGTAGTCCGGGTGTAGAAGCGGTTGCTGTGGAGCGGCCCGGTTGGATTGGCCTCCCCGGTGGTATTGTTGCTACCGTCGTTGAAAGCGACGATGTAGTAGTAGTACGACACGCCTCGCCTGGGCGTCATGTCGTCGTACGACGTTACGCCTGGCCCGCATGTGTGGATCAGTTCGTACGTTGTGTCCGGCTTGCCGGTGGCGCGGTAGATCTTGTAGCCTGCGAAGTCCGGTTCGCTCTCCGAAGGACTGGGCTTCCAGCTCAGGGTGATCCGGTCGCCGCCGGAGCGCACTTCAAACAGCGGGGGTGGTAGTGGAGGCTGGGGGATGCGGTAGCCGAGGTCGTAGTTTCTCTTCGCCCTCCCAAACGTGAGCAGAATGGAGTCGCGACCCGTGTACACCCAGGCGTTCTTGAATTCGTCCTTGTCAGTGGTGGTAGTTCCGTCGGGCAACTCGAACGGCCCTTTGTCGTCGGGATTGTCGTAGGCCTTTTTCCAGCGCCTGCCGATCTTCTCACACAGTGTTCGGCTCAGTCCGGCTACCCCTTCCGCTTCGACAATCGTGATGCTCTCCCCAGGTTGCAAATCGAAGGGGCCGTAGGTGATCCAGATGTTCGTACCGCCCGCGTCGTTGTGGACCGTGAACGGATCCTTGTGCTGGTCCGAGTACGTCTCCCAAAAACGCTCGTTGCCGCCCAATCCCTTGTAGGGGTTGCCGCTGAGCATGCTGTAGAGCTTGATCATGTTCACTTCGCTTTCGGGAGACATGTCGCCGAGGCCGGGGTAGGTGTCGCCAGCGTGCCAGCCAAGTACCACGGGTTGGTAGGGATCGTCGGACTTATCGGTTGCACTCTTGTCCACATGGAGCACCACGATGCCCGCATGCTGTGGAGCGCACAGGCGGCCGTCTTTCTGCACATCTGGCGCGCCAATGTTGTCGAAGGCGTTCTTCGCCGACTGCCCAGCCCAAGCAAACCCGCACCGGAGCCAGTCCACGATGGGATTGTCCTCGGTGATCTTTTCTCCCGCGTGCGCCGGATAGTCTTCCCCTCGCTTTGTCACCCACGTATGTTTGCCCCAGGACTGCCCGTCGCCGATCTTGTAGGCGCCTTCCCGGCACACGCTGTAACGAACGCCCCAGCCGATCCGCACGCCCTTCAGTGGAGCGTGGAGCTCGATTTCGTCGTCGTAGTCAGTGTTGCCCGTATTCGTGAAGGTGAACTCTTTGATGAAGTAGTTGTCGTGGTACTGTTGGCTGAAGTAGAGGATGCGGCGGGTCATGGTGAGACCCATCGACGTGTTGACGACGTTCGTCACGATTCGGTCGGGCAGTTGATCGGGATCGATCTCATCCACCTCGTTGGCATACGGGGCAGTGATATCGATGCCGTCCACATACACCTTGGGCCGCTCGAACTTGGCCGTTTGCTTGAGTTCGACGGGGAATAGGGAGACACCCACGTAGCTCAGTGCGAAGTAGATGCCATACTTCTCCCACTGGTGTCCCTTGGCGTCGGTGAAGTCCTCGCAGGCGATCCAGGCCCGCTTGATGACCGCGTTGTCCTGGTACGGGTAGTCCGCAGGCCAGATCATGCCTTCGTAGTACACGTTGTTCCAGGCCCTCTCAGAGCCGTAAGCGGAGAAGAGACTCTGCAGGGTCCCAGCGCGGACGTAACGCTTCTCCGTGCCTTGAACCTGGGCCCGTGCTTCCCGCGCGGGCAGGAACAACCCCACCGCAAACAACACAATGGCAACCCAGCCGAGACCGCGATGGATCATCTCATCTCCTTCCAAGGGCTACCGGGGACGTTTCCCGCCTCACTCTTACCGATGCTTTTCAGAATGTGATTCGCACACCCCAGAATATGTCTCTCGGGTTCAGGAAAGTGAGCGACTTGAAATTCGGCATGTCGATGTACGACTTGGTCTTCTTGCGCCGCGCGTTCCGAGCGGCGATCTCTGGGTCGTTGTCCGGGTTGGGCTCCAGCGGGTCGTACGCTACGCCCTCGGGTCTGTAGTCTCCGATCCTGTCGTTTCCGTGTTCCACTCCCGTTTCCCAAGAGAAGTTGAGAGACTCTAAGTAGTCCAACCAGTCGTACCGATCGGAGAAAGCGGCCCGGCTCAAGTGCTTGAAATTGAAGACGTTCCTGATGTCGGCGAAGATCTCCACGTTGAACCGGCCGACACGGAATAGCTTCGAAATGCGCGCGTCCACGTTGTAGTCGTCTTTCCAACGGACGTTGTCTACAATCCCCGGCAGGTTGTGTGGGTTGTAGGTTTCGTATGCCCCCGCCTTCCAGTAGGCCAGCAGATTCACATTCCACGCGGCCAATGGGCGAATTCGGCCGTTCCACCATGCGGGGCCAAAGTTGGCCGGACTGTGGAAGTCGATGCTCGCCCGCGCAAATGGGCGGGGGCGAGGTTTCGATTGGTACGGATTGAGTTTCAAGTAGTCACGTTGTTTGTTTGGATCCTCGAAGTAGCGGGTGAGCCCAAAATAGCCCGAAGTGGAAACGTGGTAGGTATAGTTCACGAAGCCGGTGAGCCAGCGGCCACGGGTCTTTCGAATTGTGATCTCGAGGCCGCGGATGTCCTGGTAGTTGTTGTTTGCAGCCCGGTAGTACTGGATGGAATTGTCGATGCTTTGGTAGAAGATCCAGCCAGGCTGGTCGGTAATGTCCTTGTAGTAGGCGGCTACATTCACGAGGAGCATGTCGAAAAGACTCTGCGCGTAGCCGAGCTCGTAGGCCACGGTTTTCTCAAAGCGCATGTTGGGTTCGCCCAGGTAAGTCACTAGACCGCTAGCCTCTCGTTGCAAGCGAAACCGATACGACGACGGCGGTTCCGATCGGAAATGACCGTAATTGAAGTAGAGCTTCGAACTCTCCGTAATCGGGTGGGAAATCCCCACGCGGGGGCTCAGACTCAGATGTGGTTTGGCTTTTTCCTTTGGGGCGCGCAACTCGATGGAGTTCCCGTATCCGGCGGAGAGCAGCTTGTCGTACGGATCCAGTGCGAAGCGCCACGTGTTCGCGTTCGAATAGTCCAGCCGCAAACCCAAGTTGGCTATGAATCCCTGAAATTCGAGCTTGTCTTGCACGTAGGCCCCAAGTCGGAACGGGAACACCCGGTACTCCATCGTCCGGTTCCAGGTGCTCATGGATGGGCTCTCGGTGTACGAACGGATGTTGAAGTCATTGTAGACTACGTGTACACCCGCCTTGAGCTGGTGCCGGAAGTTCACCTGGCTCGTGATATCGAAGCGGAACGAGGTGGTGGCGTTCACGCTCTTGTCCCGGCCCAGGTTCATCCAGCCGCCCATGATCATCCCGTCGATCCCTGAGACGCTGTAGCCCCAGTAGCCGTAGGGAGCTTCGTCCACGAAGAAACCCGGCACGGGCTCGTAGCGCCTGGTGGTGTCGCGATCCGCGATTTTGAACGTGTTGTACCGATTCACCATGTGTTCGATGCTCAACTCGTAGAAAGTCGTAGGGCTCAGGACGTGAGTGAGCTTGAGGCCGAACATCGTGCGATAGATGCTGCTCGGACTGAAGTAACCGGGCATGTAGAGAACCGCGTTCCCGGTGCTGCTGTTCAGCAGGTCGGCCACCTCCTCTGTGGTCCGCAAAACCCGGCCCGTGGGTGTGGTCTTCCAGTTGTAAGGCGATACCGAGTGGATTTCTCCGTACAGGCCGATCAAGTTGAGGCGCAGCGAGGGTGTGACGTCCGTGGTCAGTTTGAGTTGAGTATGATTTTCCTGGTAGCTGTCGCGCGACAGCGGGAAGATGAACATGTCCCGCAGCCGAAAGTGGGTCAAGAAGAAGCGGAGGTTGCCAAGCCGATGGGAAACAACGGGCACGGGCCCACCAAACCCAACGTCGATCACATAGTCCGGCTTCTTGATGTCTCCCTGCCTGCGATGCTGCCATTCGTACAGCCGTTTGGCCCCCTCTGGAGTTAGGTCATTGTTCGGGTCGTCGTCCTGAAGGGTGGCCTCTGACACGGCCTGCCAGCCTTCGAATTGAGGGTACTGGCGCTGCGTGTATTCATCCCACGCCCCATTGTTGGTGCCCGTCCAGCAAACGGCCGGATCTTCGTACGGCCTGTTGAAATAGGAGTAGCGGTCGTACAGGGAAGGGCCGAAATGTTTAGGAGCAGGGGGACTGTACCTGCCGATGATACTCCCATGATAGCTAGTTTTGGAACCCTCTTTGGTCACCACATTAACCAGTCCCGATCGAACGTTGCCGTACTCAGCGTTGAAACCCCCCGTCTGAATCTGGATCTCGCGCACTGCGCTCAGGCTGACGGCCGCGTAAGGGATGTGCGACCGCTCGTCGTTCAAGCTCAGGCCGTCCACCAGAAAGACAGTCTGATTGGCTGAGCCGCCTCGCACGAGAAGCCCCTGGGGACTGCGTTCAATGCCTGCCTGCAAGGAGAGAGCCTCCTGCACCGTGTGCACGGGCATGGTGGTCACCACGTCCGGAGCCAGGGTCATCTGACTGTTGGATACGTCTCTTTGCACCACGGGAGGCCGCGCTACGACCACCACTTCTTGTCCTTGCACGACCTGCATTCGCAGTTTCGCGTCGACCTGGGTGGTGCGGTCAATGACGACATCGACGTCCTGAACGACGTAAGGAGCATATCCGATCATGGTGAATCGAAGAGCATACCGGCCGGGGGGTACGTTCAGGATGACGTAGTTGCCGTTGCCATCGGTGGCCGCTCCCAGGCGTGTTCCTTCGAGCACGACGTTAACTCCCGGCAGAGGCTGTCCGTTCTGGGCGTCGACCACCTTGCCCGCGATTTTCCCTGTCGTGCCCGCATGAACCGGGGCGCTGGGGATCAAGAGGGAA